>CAKQFW010000107.1 GCA_934230965.1 uncultured Prevotella sp. | reverse complement strand
ATATAGTTATACTTTCCTCTTCGAGTTTGTACTCAAACTGGCTTCCATAGCCGCCCGTCAGTATGGTTAATTTGTAGACGAGGTGTTACCATCACAAAGATATTTGGGGTTAATGATTTCTTCCAAATAATAAATATAATTTGTGATTTAGAGCACATGGATGCAAGATTTACGGTATTTCAGTATTGACTTTTCCACACAAATGGCGAGCACTCGGTGACATTCATTCTCTTTTTTAATCTGAACTTGCTTATAATTCGGAAATTTTATCTAAATTTGTGACCACAAACATCAACACTAACCCTATTAATAAAAGCCGAAAGCTTATGACACACTGGTCTATTCTTACATTTGTCATGACCTTTGCCTTCTGCCACAACGTGCAAGGACAAGTAAACTACACCTACAATGACACCGGATGCTGCACATCGCGCACAAAGGCGCAGAAAGTAGCAAAGGTGCAGACAGCCCTTTACAGAAACGGGGCAAAAATAACTGTCATTGATTTTCCAGAGTTTCATGCAACCCTCAGCATTAAGGCCGACAGCATAGCCAATGGCGAGAGGCTAAACTGCATGCTTTCCGATGTTGACGGCATAACGGCAACTGCCGCAGAAATAAAGAACGGTCTCAACACGCTCGACACTTCTGCCTTGAAGCCCGGCATATACTTCCTGAACGTTCGCGGACGTGAGCTGTCACAATCATACAAACTGACAAAGAAATAAAAACTATGGCACGTCATTTCTTTTTATTGCTCTTATCACTCCTCTCACTGCTATGCCAGGCGCAATCCAGCTTGTATGAAGGCCGTGAGAAAGGCGGCACCGATGGCGGTATAGTAGGCAAGATCGGCGATGATTTCCAGATAACGCCCACAGGGCAAGTGGCTTACAACATACCAATACCTGCACTGCCAGGCACCGGTGGCATGAAGCCTTGTCTGTCGGTGAACTACAGCAGCTCCACCAAGGACGGCCTGCTGGGCTATGGTTTCGACCTTGATGGACTTTCCGTGATAAGCCGCACACCGGCGGACATGTTCCATGACGGAATGGCAAGGGCTGTCACCTTTACAGGCTACGACAGCTTCTCACTCGACGGCCAGCGGCTGATACCGAGCTCATTTGGCGGGTCCGACTACGTTACAGAGATTAACAACTTTGCAAAGGTCACCGCTACATACGGCAATGGCGTGCCCAAGACCTTCACCGTGAAAACAAAGTCGGGGCTTACATACGAGTACCTGCCGCTCTCTGAAGCACTCGGAGCCAGAACGTCGGCCAACACCCTGTTTTGGCTTGTAACGAAGGTCACCGACACAGCAGGCAACTATTACAAGGTGACATACGACGGCGATGCCTCAGAGAACGATTTCCGCGTGTCACGCATCGACTATACCGGCAACGACAATGCGGGACTCTCGCCATACGCATCAGTACGCTTTACATATACCAAGAATGAGTATTCTCCCACCACCTATGTGTGCGGTGTGCCTGTACACAAGAGCATGGTAATATCTTCCATTTCCCTGTATTATGAGGAACAGAAGGTACGGACGTTCGAATTTGAATACAGAACGGTGAACCGCAAGCATCTCCTGTCAAGCGTCACGGAGAGGGCTGCCGACGGCACGCACAAGAACCCCACACGCTTCACATGGGCCACGATAGACAACTTCAAGGTAAAGAACATCAACTATACCCATACCGGCTACATACACAAGGCCAAGCTGACAGTAGGCGATTTCAACGGTGACGGCAAGGCCGACATACTCGCCACACCGCAGGACAAGAAAGCCGGATGGTCAGGCTGGAAACTGTTCCTTAGCAACGGCAACGGCTTTGTTTCAGCGTCGGAAGGCACATGGCAGTGGGATGACGACGAGATGGAAGATGTGATGTGCGGCGACTTCAACGGCGACGGCTGCGATGACATAATAGTGAAGCGCTGCCATTCCGGCAAATACCACAACTGCGACCTCTACCTTGCCGCCAACAGCGGCGGCAACACATCCTTGGCCTTCAGCAGAAGCGTGCTGTCCCTCTCCACCGATTTCGGCATGCAGCCAGTGGAAATAAACGGTGACGGAGCTGCCGACCTGTTCGTGTGGTACAACAACTCAAGCACATACGAGCTTCTGCGCTCGGCGGTTGACGGCAACGCCGTCAACCCTCTCTCCGACACCGAGACAGTAATGGAACACAGCAAGTGGGGACATCTTGAATTCGGCGACTTCAACGGTGACGGCCTGACAGACATTCTAAACCTTGACAAGGACGGCTGCCGACTCCTGCAGAGCAACGGCATGGGCAAGCTGAATCTCGCTACAGTGGCAATATGGCCCACAAGCAAGCACCATATCCATACAGGCGACTTCAACGGCGACGGCAAGACCGACCTTCTGCTCACGGGCTATGACGACGACCCCAACAGCGGCGGATGGTCGGAATGGTGCATATACTATTCGCTCGGCAACGGCAGTTTCAAGAAATCATACCACGACAAGCCTTTCGACGCACGCAAGACACTGCTGTTCGTTGCCGACATCAATGGCGACGGCTTCGACGACATACATGCCGTGGACAGTGAATCTTCTGGCGACAACATGACCAGACCAAAAGTCTACATCAACGATGGCCTCGGAAATTTTTATCCGCAAGACAGCGGATGCGGCGTATATGCCGCAGACAAGTGGCGGTTCTACACTGGCGACTTTAACGGTGACGGCAAGACCGACTTTGTGTGTACCTCCACCTGGGACAAGAGCTACTGGGACGGCTACCAGCTGCTTGTCATGCCCGACGGCGTGAACAGCCTCCTCACTGGCATAGCCGACGGTCTGGGCAACCGCACCGACATACACTACAAGTACCTGAGCGACAACAGCGTCTACACAAGCGACAAGTCTTGCACCTATCCGCTCGTGTCGCCGGGCCTTTCATGGCCCGTGGTGGCTGCCGTAGACGATGTGCAGTCTGGCGGCTTCACCAGGACGACAGAATACTGTTACAGCAATGCCATACTGCACAAGGCCGGACGCGGACTGCTCGGCTTCGGGACGTTTGTTGCCACAGACAAGAGCACCGGCATATCCGAAACCTGCACCTACGAGGCCAACACCGACAAGTACGTTCTCGGTCTGAAAAGCCGCCAGTCGGTATGGCGCGGCAGCAAGCTGCTCTCCGAGAGCGAATACACCAACAGTCTCATTACACTGCCACAAGATAGCCGCGTGTTCGTGTACACGCCGACCGCTGTCAGCGAGAAGACATACGAATACAATTCAGGCACACTGCTGTCCGACTCATACACAACAACCGAATACGACAGCTACGGCAACGTGACGGCAAACACGACACGCACTGGCGATGTGGTTACCGTAACCGAAAGCACCTACTCCAACAACACGCCGGCTTGGATGCTCGGCCGCCTGCTGTCATCAACCGTCACAAAGTCGGAAAACGGAAGTGAGGTATCACGCTCCTCCACCTTTGAGTATGACCGCGTGACAGGACTCCTCACGTCCGAAACCTTTGAGCCGGGCAACACCGCGCTGGGCTACCGCAAGACATACATACACGACAAGTACGGCAACGTGACCGAAAGCACCACAGCACCGCTCGACGGCACTGAGCCGCGCACCGAAAAGACCGGTTATGATGCTAGGGGGCGCCTCCTCGTTTCATCCACCAGCAGCCTCGGCTTCACCACTGAAAGCGCCGTCGACGATGTGCTCGGCGTGGTGATGAAGGAAACCGATACCAACGGTTTCACCACCGAGTACCGCTACGACAGCTTCGGGCAGCTTGTTCATGCTACCACTCCAATAGCCGAAACGTCGAAGTCCACTGGGTGGTGCAGTGGCATGGAGGAGGCTCCAGAAGGAGCCGTCTACTTTGAGTACAGCCAGAGCACCGGCCAGCCCTCGTCTGCCGTCTATTACGACAGCTACGGCAGGACGCTGCGCACCGTTACCGATGCCCCGTTCGGCAGGAAAGTGTATGCCGACATAGTGTACAACGTGCTTGGACAGGTAGTAAAAAGTTCTGAGCCGTATTTTGCTGGCACCAGCGTGTTGTGGAACACCAACAGCTACGATGCCGTGGGGCGTACCACCGTACAGACAAAGCCAGACGGCAGCACCACCCGCTTTTCTTACGACGGCCTGAGAAACACCATAACTGATGCGCTTGGACACAGCTCGTACAAGACCAGCGACCTTAACGGAAGGCTTGTGGAGAGTGTGGACGCTATGAGCGGATACATACATTATAAATATGACGTGGACGGCAACTGCATCCGTGTGGAGGGACCGCGTACCACCATTGTGTCGGAGTACGACCTTGCAGGACACCGCACAATGCTCGACGACCCCGACATGGGGGTGTCGCGTGACACCTACAACGCCTTCGGGGAGCTGGTAGCGCACGAGGACGCGCACGGCACTACGACATACAGCTACGACCGTGGCGGAAGACTTGTAAGAGAGAGCCGCCCCGACCTTACGTTCACCACCACATACGACGAGGGATGGAAAGGGGCTGTAAGCTCGGTGGCCGCCGACGGCTCTTCAAAGAGGTACGCCTACGATGGCTACGGGCGCGTGACGGGCGAAACCACTGACGTGGACGGCAGCACATTTGTAGTACAGACTTCTTACAACGCGCTCGGACTGCCCGAACACATAAGCTACCCTGCCGGTCTGAAAGTGAAGCGCAGCTACGATGCCAACGGCTTCCTGACATCGGTCATCAATGCTGACAACAAGACGGTGTACTGGAAACTGCTGGCCATGAATGCACGCGGACAGGTGGAGCAGGAGCAGTACGGCAACGGCGTGGTGACCACTACCGCCCACGACTCCATAACTGGCAACATAACGGCCATATCAGCCCCCAGGGTACAGCTGTCGCTGGCTTACACCTACGATGCCTTAGGCAACGTGACGGCAAGGCGCAGCAACAGGTACGGTATCGCGGAGACATTCACCTACGATGCCCTGAATAGGCTTGAGCGCGTTGACTGCAATAGGCACTCTGCCGTTACCGTGGTCTACGACCCGGCTGGCAACATCGTCAGCAAGTCGGACGTAGGCAACTACACATACGCCGATGGCACCAACCGCCTTGTTGCCGTGGACGGCAACCTGAAGGCATGGGACGAGATACGCTACAACTCGCTTGACAAAACAGTGTATGTCCTGTCCGGCTCTAACGTCATGTCGCTCTGCTACGGCCCCGACAAAAGCCGTATAAAGGCCAACTGCAACGGCGTGGTGAAATACTACATAGGCAGCCTGTACGAGGAAAAGGTGAACGCCAACAAGAGTCGCGAACGCACATCTTACATCTTTGCCCTCGGCGACAATCCCATAGCCATGGCCGTGCAGAATGGGCGCGAGACCGACCTCTATTATTTCTGCCGAGACCTTCTCGGCTCCACTGTGTGCATCTCCGACTACCGTCTTGCTATAATACAGGTTCTCGACTACGATGCGTGGGGACGCCGCCGCGACCCCATGACGCTGGCCTACAACGTATGGGACGTGAAAGATGACCATGGCTTCACAGGCCATGAGCACATCGACATGTTCGACATGGTGAACATGGACGGGCGCATATACGACCCTGTTGTGGGACGTTTCCTCTCGCCCGACCCCTTTGTGCAGTCGCCGGGCTTCACGCAGAGCCTCAACCGCTACCCCTATTGTCTCAACAACCCGCTCTCCCTTGTCGATCCGTCGGGCTACAGCTGGCTGAGCCGCAACTGGAAGAGTCTGGTAGCTTCTGCCGTGGGCATTGTGGTGGGTGCCGCCACGCTCGGCACAGGCACCTCCGTAGGCATTGCCATAGCTGCAGGGGCCACAGGAGGAGCTGCAGGTGCTCTGACTGGCGCACTTCTCAATGGTGCAAATATTGGGCAGATAGCAAAGGCTACGTTCTGGGGAGGTTTCTGGGGAGCAGCCAGCGGTTGCCTAAATAACATTTCTGCCGACAGGGATTTTATTGCGTGCATATTTAAGCATGCCTTTACGCAAGGGGCACTTGAGGGGGTGCAGGGTGGAAATGTGTTGCATGGTGTTTTTGCAGGTGCGGTATCTGGATTAAGCGGAAATTATATTAATAAAAAGACCGCTATGACTAAAACATATAAATTACTTGCTTCTTCTTTAATAAGTGGAACAATGGATGAGATAGGAGGTGGAAAATTTGCTAATGGTGCTGTTACAGGTGCATTTACATTTCTCTTTAATGATTATATGCATTATAGAAGAGTTAGAATGCGTCAGAAAACAAAAAGAATGGTACAATTTGCATTTGACGATAAAGCTGGGGGTGCTTCTGCAACTGTAGTTTTAGACAGCTATATAACCATTGAGGATTTTGTTCATGAAAAAAGGATGAATCTGGACATTAATGTGGTTTCGTTTTCTTGGTCTGAGGCAGATTTACGAGGCAATTTTTCTGCGAAATTACAAATGCCCGATGCTTCTTATGAGTATTTTTTAGATCGTGATAAAGGGACTTGTTTTACTCCTTATAAAACAAATTTCTCAGGAATTGCATATATAAAAAATGTAAGCTATGGAAATAAACACCCAATAAATTTAACAATATCAGGCAATTGGGTTCATTCATCTGAAGGAGGTCGTATTACTTGTGCTATCACTGGTACTTGTCTTATGATTCCTGCATGGACAAAACAAACATTCCATATAAAATAAAACTCAAGTTTTGTAAGCCTGCGATATTCAGCAAATCAACAAATTTTATTGCAATGGCTATAAAAAGGAGCCCAAAGACCTCTGACAAATTTGGTAACAGATTGTTTATTTGCCAACAAGTTAGCTACGAAGTTATGTAAAATACTTGCGAAACTTTAATAAAATAAAAAAATGTACAAATTACTCTTATTCATTTTACTTCCTTTCATTCTTTGTTCAAGTGACGGTGCATACAAATGTGTTAACGGAACTGTATGCAGAGTAGCTTCACCTGTATGTATTTGCAAAGGCGAAGGTCTGCATGACAATAAAGATGAATACAGGGCATTGCGTGACAGCATGGTGGATTTGTTTCA
>CAKQFW010000106.1 GCA_934230965.1 uncultured Prevotella sp. | reverse complement strand
CTACCAACTTCTTTGCTTTCGATGTCATGCTGCTGCCGTCAGAGCCTATGCGCACGCGGTAGAGGTACACGCCTGTTTGCAGTGCTGCACCATTGTCCAGCGTCAGGTTCCAGTTTACGGTGTAGGCGCTGCCTTCGCTCACACCGTTCTCGCTGTGTGTCCACAGGTGTCGTCCGCTCATGTCAAACACGTCGATGGCCACGTTTACGTTGCTGCCCATGCGGTCGTGGTTCACGATAAAGGTGGTAGAGGTGTGCGCGGGATTGTTTGTGCAACTGATGCTGAACAGGTTAGGCTTCAGCCCCTTCACCACTGTAAATGTCAGTTCGGTGGTCGATGGGTTGTTATACACGTCCCATGCGCGGAACAGCAAGCGGTGCTGTCCTGGCTCCAGTTCGGGCAACGCATAGAAGGTAGAGCCCGAGGTGTATGAGCCGAAGTCGTAACTGAAGTTTTCGTTCAGATTATAGGTGTGCTGCATATCGCCATCGATGATGAGCTGTAAGTCGTGTCCGATGCCCGACCCCGCCGCGTTGATGCCGTTCTGGTCGGTGATGCGTGCCACGAAATAGGGTGTGGGGTTTACGCGGTCGCCGTTTGAGAACGAGGGCGAGTTGAGATAGCAGTAGATGGATGGGCCGATAGAGTCGTTATCGTTGATGTCGGAGCCGTTGGCCACAAAGCGGTCGCACCATCCGTTGGCCGATGTCTTGCGGTCGGTGCTGATGGCGTGTAGGTTGATGAGACCCGTGTCGTCGCTATAGCTGATGTCTTTAGGCACCGCAAAGGTGAAGGCAAACTGCCCCGCCCGAATACTATCGTTGCCCGTATATATCGTTTTGCTTCTGTCGTAGAAGGTGAAGGCCGACTTAGCGCCTTCAGGTTCGTTGGCATCGTTCATGCGGCAGGTCACCAGTTCGCGCGCATCGCGCACCGTGATGTTGGCAATGCCTGTAAAGCTGTCGTCGCCCTCAATATGTCCTTTTATGGTGGCTATGCTGCCCGCCTTCAGCACCACAGGCTCATCGGCCGACGGTGCTACGCCGTTAATCTCGTCTATCACCATGGTGTGTGAGGGCAGCGCCAACTTCAGTGCAGGGTCGCCCAGTAGCGAGTATTGCAGTTTGTTTACCGTGCGGTCGGCGCCATCTTCTATCATCTGGTTCTTGGCCCTACGTTGTGCCTCGCCTATGCTGATGGGTTGGCCGTTCTCGGTGCTCAGCACATGCTTCAGGTAGGCTTGGTTGATAACCTTATTATAATTGGTAAACACTGTGCGTGTGGTGCCAAAGAACGCCACAGCGCCACCTTTGGCGTTGCGCACCGCCTGTTCGCCAATGTTTTCTTCGGTACCGTCGAAGGCCATGATGTCGCACGACGCCGTTATCCACAGTGGCAGGTTGGTGTTGGTAAAGTTGTTAAAGTCGTTCAGTCGAAGCGCGTTCTCGTGCGATATCTGTGTGGCCTTGCCGTGGCCCGCATAGTCCATAATCAGTGCGCCTTGCTGTTGCAGCTGCTTCAGTGTGCGCGTTACGTCGGGGTAGGCGTTGCCCGTGGCCGATGTCTCGCGCTTATAGGCATCCCACATTACCTTTTTAATGATGAAGCCTGGGTGCAGCGTGTTTATCATCTCGGCTGTTTCATTTTCGTCGCGCATGTGCAGGTTGTTGTTGCCATCGTCGCCCATAAACACCAGTGTGTTTTGCCAGGCACCACCTTGCGTGTTGGTGCTGTAGGCAATGGTTTTGTCAACCATGGCTTTGGCGTCGGTCTCGCTATATACGGGGAAGCGGCCCACCGCCATATCGAGCTTGTCGTGTGTGTCGGGGTTCAGGCCCTCGCCATCGTCGAGCAATGCGAAGAAGCCGTCGTCGACATAACAAATGGTCTGGCTGAACGAGTTTTCGCTCTCGTGGCACAGCAGCAAGTCGTCGGCGTTCAGCGATTTGCAGGCCGAGGTGAGCAGACGGTTGTCCCAAACGCAGTCGCCGAAGAGCAGCAGATAGCGAGGCAGGTCGGCATCGGTTTGTGCGCGGTCATATAGCATCTTTAGGTATCGGCGATAGGCGCTGGCGTCGGGTGTGCCGCTTGAAAACTCGTTATACAGTTCGTCGGCAGGCACCAGATTTACGCGCAGCCCATCGCTTTCTTCGCGCAATGCCTTTAGGCGTTCAGCCTGTGCGCGCAGCTTTTGCGATGTGGGTATGATGATAACCATGTCGGCCTGTGGGTCGGCATGGTGGTCTTGGTTCGTGATGTTATAAACATATTGGGGCGTGGGCACATTTGTGGTGAGCGAAGGCAGCGGAAGAGGCTTATCCCACTGAATGTCAATGTAGTCGAGGCGTACGGGACCGCCCGTTGTGGTGGTGATGGTAAGCTGGTTCTTCTCAGTGCTGAGGTTGTTTACCGTAAAGGTTTTTGATGCCTCGCCACCTTTGTTATAGGTAGAGCCACCGCCCTCGTTGCCAATGTTGACGGTGATGGTGCCCTTGTCTTCACCGTTGAACGACAGTTGCACCTCCGCGTGTGTGCCAGCCGATACGTTTACCGTTACCTGAGCCTGTGTGGCGTTGGCGTTGGTGGCCAGTGTTACCGTGTAGGGGTTGCCAGTGCTGATGGCTCGGCTGTCGAACAGGTTGCGTCCGCCCTCATACCATGCGTAGGCGTCGACCTCGTGCAACGAATGGCTGAACCACGTGTCGGTGGGGTAGAACGAATTAACGAAGGTGGTAGAGTCGACGGTGGCAGGTTCTGACGCATTATCTTGCGTGAGGAAGTAGTAGCCGTAGTCGGAGTAAGGGTTGCGGGTGCGGCGTTTGCTGTCTTTGCTGTCCCACGACACGGGGCCTTTGGCAAAGAACAGGCGTCGGCCCGCAATGTTACAGGTGGGTACCTCCTTCAGGTCGTCTTGTGCGATAAGCTCGCTGCCCACCAGTTGTTCGTTGATGAGGTTTCCGCCATAGCCGTAGAGCTTTACTTTAGATAGGTCGGTGAAGCCTGCCTGACGAATAAGAGCATCGCTGATTTGGTATACGCCCGTTTCGCTTACGCGTATCTTTGCCCAGCGCCCTTCGGCCAATACCGAGTGGCTGGCATAACGTTCGGCGGGTGTTAGTGTGGCTTTCAGGCTTTTAGCGCTTTGGGTGTGTTTAGCGCTTTGGGCGTGTCGCGCCTTGCTCTCTACCTTCAGCATAAAGCTTACCAAGATGCGATACTTGCCATCGCGATACACCAGTGGGCAGAACGATGTTTCGAGCTGTGCGCGCTTGCGGTCGAACACCATGTGGGTGTTGAGGGTGGGCATGGCGGGCAGCGAGCTGCTGGGCACCAACTGGTGGTAGGCTTGTATGTCGGTGGCCGACATATCAATAAATTCGGGGTAGAGTAGTGTGGCTGTGTAGACAGAGTCGGCATAATGCTCGGGCAATGGCACCGAGATGGCAAACTGTGGTAGGTGGTCGCCGATGGCCACATCGGCAGCCGATAGGTTATAGAAGCGTTGCATCTGCGTCTGTGTTTGTGTGCGCGTTTGTGCCTGTGCGTCTATGCCCATCATTATCATGACGATGATGGCCACGAGGCCCGCAAGAAGGGTGCGGGCGGGGACTGTATGAGTTTGGTTTGCCTTGTTCACTCGTCTACTTATTTACTGTCTGCATGCTGACTGCATACTGTCTGCATGCGAAACTTTTATTATTTACAATTAAATTCCAGCACCTTGCGGTCGGCAATGTAGCCTTCAAGGTGGTCGTCAATGTTCACGGGGCCTACGCCTACGGGGGTTCCGGTAAACAGTATATCGCCCGTTTTCAGGGTGAAATACTGGCTGATGTAGGCGATGAGGCTGTCAATAGAGAAGAGCATGTCGGCGGTGCAGCCCTCTTGCACGGTGCGGCCGTTGATGTCGAGGTGAAAGGGCAAGGTGTTGAGGTTCAAGAACTTTTCTTTGTCAACCCATTGTCCGATAGCTGCCGAGCCGTCGAAGCCTTTGCACAGGTCCCACGGCTGTCCGTTGGCGCGTAGCTGCTTTTGCAGGTCGCGGGCGGTGAAGTCGATGCCCACGGTAAGGACGTCGTAGTAGCGGTGTGCGAAGCGTTCGGGGATAGATTTTCCCAGTCGGCAGATGCGCACCACAATCTCTGTTTCATAGTCGATGCGCCCCATGAAGTCGGGGATGAAGAAGGGCTTTCCATCTTTCAGTAGGGCCGAGTCGGCCTTGGTAAAGATGATAGGTGCCTCTGGTTTATATAACGTGCCATCCAACTCTTTATTGTGTTGGGGGTAGTTCATTGCTGCTGCAAATATTTTCATGTTCTTGTCTTTATGGGGCCAGCGTTGTTATAAATTGAAATAATGCCCATATTATTTTGTTTTGTTTAAACATTTATTTCGCGCTTCGCGCGTTTTGTCTTAAACATTAATTATCATTAATTGAACATTAATTGTCATTAATACGCGCTTCGCGCGGTTAATTATTAATGTTTAATTAATGTTCAATTAATGGACATTAATGTTTAACCTACGAGCAATGCAACGCATTGCGAGCAAAACAATAATTGAGCCAATATAATATTGAATAGATGAAAATATAACAATATTATTTAATCTGAAAAAGGGTTGTAGGAGGCATTGGCCCTCTACAACCCTTTTGTTATCTCTTGTGTTCCAAGGAGCCTTTTATTAGTCGGCAACCAGTGTGAAGCGCTTGTAAGCAACGATCTTCATATCCTTGCTCTGCTTCTGCATGTACTGAGCAACAGTCTCCTTGTCGCCATCACCAAACTGGAACTCCTGATCAACGAGGCAGTTCTCTTTCAAGAACTTGTTTACGCGACCCTTGGCGATGTTCTGAATCATGTTCTCGTTCAGGTTGGCAGCCTTCTCAGCTGAAACGGTAGCCTTGATCTCGCGGAACTTAGCTACGTCTTCAGCGGTAATCCAGCCCTTACCCTGGTTCGACTCGATATGATCCTCAGAGTCGAAGTGGTTGGGGTTCAAGCCAGCCTTCTTTACTGCTACCTCAACAGCCTTCTCAATCTGCTCTTCCTTGGTCTTCTCAACGGCAACTTTGTACTCGTTTTCAACAACCTCGGCGGGGATAGAAGTCTCGTCGAGAGCGATAGGCTTCATAGCAGCTACCTGCATAGCGATCTTGTGACCAGCCTCGGCGTTGTTCTCGTTCAGCTGAACCATGGTGCACAGTGTGTGCTTGCCCATGTGGTCATAAACCTCGATGTTCTCGCCTTCGAGCACGTTGTAGCCGTCGAGCTCCATCTTCTCGCCAGTGATACCTGAGCGCTGAGTAACAGCAGCCTCTACAGTATGCTCGCCCAGCATCAGGGCCTTCACCTCGTCGAGGGTCTGAGCCTTAGCAGCGATAGCAGCATCGAGGATGTCGCTTGTCAGTTTGATGAAGTCGGCACCGTTAGCTACGAAGTCGGTCTCGCACTTAAGGGCGATGATAGCGGCAAAACCGTTTACGTTCTTAACGAGCACGCAACCGTTAGAGGTCTCGCGGTCAGAACGCTTAGCGGCGATAGCCAGTCCGCGCTCGCGGAGCAGGTCCTTAGCCTTATCGAAATCACCTTCTGCCTCTGTGAGGGCCTTCTTGACGTCAGCCAGTCCGGCACCAGTCATGGCACGAAGTTTCTTGATGTCTTCAATTGAAACAGCCATAATAGTGTTTAATGTTTGTTGTGAACATTCGCAAATAAGGAAGTTGGTTGTTTTTGATAACTTCTGAATTTGCGAATGTTCAAATGGTTATGTAAAAAATGATGATTACTCAGCAGCGGGAGCCTCGGCAGCGGGAGCCTCAGCAGCCTTAGCGGGCTCTTCCTTGCGAGCCTTGCGCACGCGCTTCTTGCCATCGGCAGCAGCCTCGTTCTGCTCAGCAGCAGCCTTCTCGTCGGCCTTCTCTACCTTACGCTCTTCAACGCCCTCAGCGATAGCAGCGCAGCACGCGCCCAATACTACGTCGATTGAGTCCTTAGCGTCGTCGTTAGCGGGGATGATATAGTCGATGTTCTTGGGGTTAGAGTTGGTGTCAACGATAGCGAACACGGGGATGCCCAGACGGTTAGCTTCCTTCACAGCGATGTGCTCTTTCATTACGTCGATAACGAAGAGAGCGCTCGGCAGACGGCTCAGGTCAGCGATAGAGCCGAGGTTCTTCTCGAGCTTAGCACGCTGGCGAGTGATCTGAAGGAGCTCGCGCTTAGACAGGTTAGCGAAAGTACCGTCGTTCATCAGCTTGTCGATGTTCGCCATTTTCTTCACAGCCTTGCGGATGGTTGGGAAGTTGGTAAGCATACCGCCGGGCCAACGCTCGATAACGTAAGGCATATTTACGCTTGCTGCCTTCTCAGCAACAACGTCCTTAGCTTGTTTTTTAGTAGCGACGAACAGGATCTTCTTGCCCTGCTTAGCAATCTGCTTCAAAGCCTCAGCAGCCTCGTCAATCTTGGCTACGGTTTTGTTCAGATCGATGATGTGGATGCCATTGCGCTCCATGAAGATATAGGGTGCCATGGCGGGGTTCCATTTGCGACGGAGGTGACCGAAGTGGCAACCTGCCTCGAGTAACTGGTCAAAATTTGTTCTTGACATTTTCTTTTTTCTTTAATTGTGTTTACTTTCCTTTTAGTTTTTCTCGAACCAACCTGCGGGTAACCCGAACCATTGTCTTCGTTGTGATAAAGGGTTTGATGGCTTGGGGTCGCGCCGGTTTGGATGCTAAACTGCCTGGCGGCTTTCCATAGGAGGCCAGCCAATCCAGATATTAACGCTTGCTGAACTGGAAGCGACGACGAGCCTTGGGCTGACCGGGCTTTTTACGTTCAACAGCACGCGAGTCGCGTGTGAGGAAGCCCTGATCCTTCAATGCCTCTTGTCCTCAGCGTCAATCTTAACGAGTGCGCGAGCGATGGCGAGACGCAGAGCCTGGCTCTGGCCAGTGAAGCCACCACCGTCGAGGTTGGCCTTGATGTCGTATTTCTCAGTAGCCTCGAGGGTGAGCAGAGGCTGCTTTACCACGTACTGCAGAATTGCAGAGGGGAAATACTCAGTAAGTTCTTTTTTGTTTATGATGATTTTGCCGGTACCTTCT
>CAKQFW010000105.1 GCA_934230965.1 uncultured Prevotella sp. | reverse complement strand
GATACGCGCTGCCCTCATCCTCGCAAACAAGGAAGAGAAGCGCCCCACCCTCATCATCGGACACACCGTTATGGGCAAAGGTGCTCGTAAAGCCGATGGCACCAGCTATGAACATAACGTAAAGACCCACGGCGCACCCCTTGGCGGTGATGCCTATATAAATACGGTAAAGAACCTTGGTGGTAACGTTGAAGACCCATTCGTGATTTACGATGATGTAAAGGAACTGTATAACAAACGCAACGAAGAACTGAAAAAGGTTGTGGCTGAACGCCATGCAGCAGAACAAGAATGGCGCAAAGCTAACCCTGAGAAGGCTGCCCTCATGGATGAGTGGTTCTCAGGCAACGCACCAAAAGTTGACTGGAGCGCATTGGTACAGCCGCGCGATGCAGCCACACGTGCCGCCTCAGCTAACTGCTTGACAGTATTGGCTGAACAGGTAGGCAACATGGTATGCTCATCTGCCGACCTCTGCAACTCAGATAAGACCGACGGCTTCCTTAAGAAGACACACGACATCACCCCCAACGATTTCAGTGGTGCCTTCTTCCAGGCAGGCGTAAGCGAGCTCACCATGGCTTGCGTATGCATTGGTATGTACTTGCATGGAGGTGTTATCCCCGCTTGCGGCACATTCTTTGTCTTCTCTGATTATATGAAGCCCGCCATCCGTATGGCAGCCCTTATGCAGGTTCCTATTAAGTTCATTTGGACACACGATGCTTTCCGCGTAGGCGAAGATGGTCCTACCCATGAGCCTGTAGAGCAAGAGGCACAGATACGCTTGATGGAGAAACTTAAGAACCACAACGGAAACGACTCGGTACGCGTATTCCGTCCTGCCGATACAGACGAAGCTACCGTTTGCTGGAAGATGGCCGTAGAGAACATGGACACACCTACAGCACTGATCTTCTCACGCCAAAATGTAAACAGCTTGCCTGAAGGCACACAGTATGAAGAGGCACGCAAGGGTGCATACATTGTTGGTGGTTCTGACACTGAATATGATGCTATCTTGTTGGCTTCTGGTTCAGAAGTTTCTACACTCGTTGCCAGCGCTGAACTGCTTCGCAAAGACGGCATTAAAGTGCGCATTGTAAGCGTTCCGTCTGAGGGATTGTTCCGTACACAATCAGCCGAATATCAAGAGCAAATTCTGCCTAAGGGCGCGAAAATATTCGGCCTCACAGCCGGACTTCCTGTTACTCTTGAAGGCTTAGTAGGTGCTAACGGTAAGGTTTACGGCCTTAACTCGTTCGGCTTCTCAGCTCCCTACAAGGTGCTCGATGAAAAATTAGGTTTCACCGCCGAAAACATCTACAACGAAGTAAAATCGTTTATTACCAAATAATAACATTAACCATTAACAAAACAGCCTATGGAAATCAAGACAGTGGGCATCGCTTGCGACCACGCAGGCTTTGCTTTAAAAAAATTTGTGATTGAATATCTTGAAGCTCACGGATATCAGTACAAAGACTACGGCACTTATAGCGACATGAGTTGCGACTACCCCGACTTTGGTCACGCTCTCGCTGAAGGCATTACAAGCGGTGAGGTATATCCTGGCATCGGCATCTGTGGAAGCGGTGAAGGCATAAGCATCACATTAAACAAGCACGCTGGCGTACGCGCAGGCTTGGCTTGGTGCCCCGAAATAGGACAGCTCATACGTCAGCACAACGATGCTAATGTACTGGTTCTCCCTGGACGCTTTGTCGACAATAAGACAGCAGCCAAAATCATGGACAACTTCTTTACAACATCTTTTGAAGGTGGACGCCATGAACGCCGCGTAAAGAAAATCGACTTAGAAAAATAAAAATACTGCAAGGCCACTACGCCTGCAGACAAACAAAGCAAAAGCCTCGCTCCGCACCTTCTCACACTATGAGAACACCGAAGCGAGGCTTTCTGCGCCACATAAAAACCCAAAAAGTGAAAGAAATGAAGGCGGTAGCAAAAAAAGGTGCAAATATTTTTTGCCAATCAAGTGAATTTTAGTAACTTTGCAGCCGCTTATTATAAAGTGAATGGATGAAAAATGACAAAATGAAGAATCAGTACCGCGTGAATGAACAAATTCGCGTTAGGGAAGTGAGAATTGCGGGTGAGAGTGGCTCTACGGTCATGCCTACTCGCCAAGCATTAGAAATGGCTCGGGAGCAGGGCGTAGATCTCGTTGAGATTTCACCAAATGCGCAACCTCCAGTTTGTCGTATCATCGACTATAGCAAGTTCCTCTACCAACAGAAGAAACGTGCTAAGGAAATGAAACAAAAGCAGGTTAAGGTTGATATCAAAGAGATACGTTTCGGACCACAGACCGATGAGCACGACTATCAGTTCAAGCTCAAACATGCACAAGAATTCCTCAGCGAAGGCAATAAAGTGCGTGCCTACGTCTTCTTCCGCGGACGCTCTATTCTCTTCAAAGAGCAAGGCGAGGTATTATTGCTACGTTTTGCAAACGACCTTGAGGAATATGCAAAGGTAGAACAGCTGCCAAAACTCGATGGAAAGAAAATGTTCCTCTACTTGGCACCCAAGAAAGCAGGTGTAGCCAAAAAGAGCCAACAAAAGATGGACCGCGAGAAGCGCGAGGCTGAAGCGAAGGAACAAGCTCAAGCCGAGAAAGAGCAGAACAATAACGGTGGACTGCTGGCAAACGCCAAAATAAGCAGCGAAGCTATGAAGAAATTGCAGGAAACTGCTGAATAACTTCTTTTCACCATACATAGAGATAACGAATACGAGAATGTGTGCGTAACGCCAGGTATATGCGTTGCCACCTTAATAAATAATTATAAAACAATAAAACAATGCCAAAAGTTAAGACAAATTCCGGTGCTAAAAAAAGATTTAGATTCACTGGTACTGGTAAGATTAAAAGACATCACGCTTACCACAGTCACATTCTGACTAAGAAGACCAAGAAGCAGAAGAGAAATCTGGTTCATCAGACAATTGTAGACAACAGCAACCTCAAACAGGTTCGTGACTTGCTCTGCCTCCGTTAATTTTTAGTCAAACTTTTAAAAAGAAAGAAAAACTATGCCAAGATCAGTTAATCATGTTGCTTCTAAAGCAAAGAGAACTCGTATTCTGAAGCTTACCAAAGGCTACTTTGGAGCAAGAAAGAATGTTTGGACGGTAGCAAAGAACACCTGGGAAAAAGGTTTGACCTATGCTTACCGTGACCGTCGCAATAAGAAACGTAACTTCCGTTCTTTGTGGATTCAGCGTATCAATGCTGCTGCACGCCTCGAGAACATGAGCTACTCAACTTTGATGGGTGCCCTGCACAAAGCTGGCATCGAAATCAACCGTAAGGTTCTTGCTGACCTCGCTGTCAACAACCCTGAGGCTTTCAAGGCTATCGTTGACAAAGTGAAATAAATTTATTTGATTAGAATAATCTATTCACAGTCATAATTACAGGGCTACACTTCATACAAGTGTAGCCCTGTTTCTGTATACATACAAACCTACAACACACATAACGCCTCATAACACGCTGATAAATAAAAAAATATGAACAAATAAGCATAGAAATAACTTACATTTCCATTTTTTTTATTAATTTTGTGGCATATTTTTATTGATGCACAAACTCTCGAAATGAGTACAAACGATACGACTCATGTTATCGCCGCTACTGTGAACCAACTGTCAGAAGCCAATTCGCTAAAAGGTTTGTTCCACCAACATCGCGACGGAAATCCTTTACCTTCGGGCACGGCGCTCGAAGAAATTGTCCAATTATCACGTTCTATCCTTTTTCCTGGCTATTATGGCAACTCTTCGGTTTGCACAAAAACCATACGTTATCATATCGGAGTAAATGTTGAACGGCTACACACATTGCTTACCAGCCAGGTGCAAGCAGGCCTATGCTTCAATACCCCAGACGAAGAATGTGTATTATGCTCGCACAACATAGCCATCGCCAACAAGGCAGAGGAGATATCACTTCAGCTCATAGAACGGCTACCAGCATTACGCCACATTTTGGCAACCGATGTTGAAGCAGCATTTAATGGTGACCCCGCAGCAGAAAACTTTGGAGAAATCATCTCATGCTACCCTGTCATCAAGGCGCTTACCAATTATCGTATAGCACACGAGCTATACTTGCTAGGTGTGCCCCTTATTCCACGCATGATAACAGAGATGGCACACTCAGAAACAGGCATCGACATACATCCTGCTGCCACCATCGGTAGTTATTTCACCATCGACCACGGCACAGGCGTTGTTGTAGGTGCCACCTGTATTATAGGCAACAACGTTAAGCTTTACCAAGGCGTAACCTTAGGAGCCAAGAGTTTCCCGCTGGATGAAAACGGTAATCCCATAAAGGGCATCCCTCGCCATCCTATTTTAAAAGACAATGTCGTGGTATATGCCAATGCCACAGTGTTAGGACGCATCACCATTGGCGAAGGCTGTATTGTAGGTGCTAACGTATGGATAACCGAAGACATGGAGCCATACACAACAAAATACTACACCAATAGCGGCAACAACAGCAAATAAGAAAACATACATTACATAAAGATAAAGACAAAGAAAAATAAAAATGAACGAATTCGAACTCATTGCCAAAACATTCATGGGCTTAGAACCCGTGTTGGCAAAAGAACTGACAGCACTGGGCGCCAACAACGTACAGATAGGACGCCGTATGGTGTCGTTCACTGGTGACAAAGAAATGATGTATCGCGCCAACTTCCAGTTGCACACCGCCATACGCATTTTAAAGCCCATCTGCCATTTCAAGGCAGCATCGGCCGATGATGTATATAACGAGGTACAGAAAATAGACTGGAGCCAATATATAGAAAAAGGCAAGACATTCTCTGTCGACTCAGTCGTCTACTCAGAAGAGTTCCGTAACTCACGCTTCGTAACCTACAAGGTAAAGGACGCTATCGTTGACCAGTTCCGTGAGAAGACGGGCACACGCCCCAATATTTCGGTTGCTAACCCTGATATCCGTCTGAACATTCATATCGCAGAAGACAAAGCTACCCTATCCCTCGACTCTAGTGGCGAGTCGTTACATCGTCGTGGTTACCGTCAAGAATCAGTAGAAGCCCCCCTCAATGAGGTATTGGCAGCAGGTATGATTTTAATGTCGGGTTGGAACGGCGACACCGACTTTATCGACCCTATGTGCGGTTCAGGAACATTACTTATCGAGGCAGCCCTCATCGCTCACAACATGAGCCCTGGCATCTTCCGTAAAGAGTTCGCCTTCGAGCGCTGGAGCGATTTCGATCAAGATCTGTTTGACAGTATCTACAACGATGAAAGCCAAGAACGCGAGTTCAAGCACCACATCTATGGCTACGATGTTGATATCAAAGCCGTTAACACGGCACGCCTCAATGTGCGTGCAGCAGGTCTCACCAACGACATCACTGTTGAAGAAGCCGACTTTAAAGATTTTAAGAAGCCTACAGAAAAGAGCATTATTATCACCAATCCGCCCTACGGCGAACGCATCTCTACCCCCAACCTGTTGGCCACCTACAAGATGATAGGCGAACGTCTGAAACACGAATTTATGGGCAATGAGGCATGGGTGCTGAGCTATCGTCAAGAATGTTTCGAGCAGATAGGTTTAAAGCCTTCTATCAAGATACCTGTATACAATGGATCGCTTGAGTGCGAATTCCGCAAGTACAGCATTTTCGATGGCAAGATGCGCGACTTCAGATCAGAAGGTGGCGTAGTAAAAACCGATGATGAGAAGCGCCAGATGGCCGAGAAACATCGCTTTAAGAAGAACCGCGAGTTTAAAAAACGTCTCGACGAAGACGAAGAAAATGCCGAGGCCGACATTCGCTCATTTAAGTTCCACTCATTAGAACGTACACGCGGGGGCGAACGCCGCAGTAGTTTCGATGGTGAACGCTCAAAATATGGCGAACGTCGCGAGCGCAAATCATTCGATCGAGACAATAGTAGAGGACGCGGTGAAAAACGCTTTGATAAAGGCAACAAGCGCTTCGACAAAGGAGGCAAACGCTTCGACAAAGGTGGTAAACGTGGCGGCTTCAGAAAGAACGACTATAACGATGAAGACTAAGCCTCTCGTCATTAACATAAAGTAAATAGATACATTTTATGAAACAGTCATTATATAAACTGGCACTGGCAACCATGATAACCTTATCATCTACCGCGGCCACACAAGCCCAAACACTGGGTTGTGTAGATGCACAGAAAGGCGACAAGTCGTTCACACTTGAAGACCTCAACTTTGGTGGCAAGAACTATCACAACATGTCGCCCAAAAACCGCTGGTGTACATGGTGGGGCGACCAACTGGTGCGCCAAGATGCCGACGCTTGCTATATTGTTAACAAGACAACAGGCAAAGAAACAAAACTGTTCGGCAAAAACGACATCAACCAATGGATTGCACCCACACGCGACATCAAAGTACACTCGTTGTATCAAACATCATTCCCCTACGCTAACAAAAGCATCGTAGTGGTGAACACGGGAAGCAAGATATACACCATCGATTTCAAGAAACACGCATTGCTGTCAGAACACAACTTTGATAACGGCGAAAACATACTTGAAACCTGTCCGGCAAGCGAAGCTGTGGCTTACTTAAAAGACAACAACCTGTATGTAACACGCGGTTTGAAGGTATGGCAACTAAGCACCGACGGTTCACGCGATATTGTTTACGGACAAAGTGTACATCGCGACGAGTTTGGTATACATAAAGGTACATACTGGAGCAACGATGGCGAAAAGCTTGCCTTCTATCGAATGGACCAGAGCATGGTGACCGACTATCCTCAGGTCGACATTCCTGAAATAGGATTCAACCATTCCGAGACACAGTCGTGCATTGCTACTGCAGCTCCCGACAAATATCCTATGGCAGGCGAAACATCGCATAAAGTTACAGTAGGCGTTTTCAATCTCAATACAGGCAAGACGGTATATCTTCAGGCTGGCGACCCCACCGACCGCTACTTCACAAACATAAGTTGGAGTCCTGACAGCAAGACAATTTATATGTTTGAGCTGAACCGCGATCAAAACGATTGCCACCTTGTAGCCTACAACGCTGAAACAGGCAAGAAACAATGCGAACTGTACCAC
>CAKQFW010000104.1 GCA_934230965.1 uncultured Prevotella sp. | reverse complement strand
CGGTAGGTAACAAGGCAAAGATGATGTATGAGAAAACGCACGACAATATTCGTACCATTCGCCCCTTGCGCGATGGCGTTATTGCCGACTTTACAGCCTGCGAGCAGATGATGCGCGGACTGATTAAAATGGTGCACACCGGTAGCCGCCTCTTCACCCCCTCATTGCGTATGGTGATAGGCGTGCCCTCAGGCAGTACTGAGGTAGAGCTGCGTGCCGTGCGCGATAGCGCTGAGCATGCTGATGGCCGCGACGTGTACCTCATCTTCGAACCAATGGCTGCTGCTATTGGTATCGGTATTGATGTAGAGGCCCCCGAGGGCAACATGATTGTAGATATAGGTGGTGGTAGCACAGAGATTGCTGTCATCTCGTTGGGCGGTATCGTGTCGAACAACTCAATTCGTACCGCTGGCGACGACCTTACTGCCGACATTCAAGAATATATGAGCCGCCAGCATAATGTGAAGGTGAGCGAGCGTATGGCCGAACGTATCAAGATACACGTTGGCTCGGCTCTTACCGAACTGGGCGACCAGGCTCCTGAAGACTTTGTGGTGCACGGACCAAACCGTATCACCGCTCTGCCTATGGAGGTGCCCGTTTGCTATCAAGAAATTGCCCACTGTCTTGACAAGACCGTGGCCAAGATAGAGAACGCTGTGCTCTCGGCTCTTGAGAACACACCGCCCGAGCTGTATGCCGACATCGTAAAGAACGGTATCTATCTTAGCGGTGGTGGCGCGTTGTTGCGCGGTCTTGACAAACGTCTGACCGATAAGATCAACATCCCGTTCCACATTGCTGAAGACCCCTTGCACAGTGTGGCTAAGGGTGCTGGCATCGCTTTGAAGAACATCGGACGCTTCTCGTTCTTGATGCGATGACAATCATTAATTAGGTAAATACACACACAAGTAGAAAAAGGTAACAAGTAAAAAGGTGAAGAACATTCAGCACCTTTTTACTTTTTGCTTTTAATAATTATGCGAAATCTTCTTGATTTTCTTGCACGCCATAACCACTGGTTCGTTTTTGTGCTACTTGAGGTTATCAGTGCCGTGTTGCTGTTTAAATATAACAGCTATCAGGGCAGTGTGTGGTTCTCGTCGGCCAATGCCGTTTCAGGAAGGGTGTACGAGGCCAGTGCCGCTGTGGGCCAATATTTCTCGCTCGTAACGGTGAACCGCCAGCTCACACAACGCAATGTATATCTTGAACGCGAGGTGGCACGTATGGCACAAGAACATGCCGAGGCAACGGCCGACTCGTCGTACCTGCAGCGCTTGCAAAACAACCAAACAAACCATTATCGATCGGTGCCCGCCCGCGTGGTGAGCAGTTCGCTCGACCGCCTTAACAACTTTATCACCATTGATAAAGGCGAGGCCGATGGCGTGAAAAAAGATATGGGTGTGGTTTGCGGCACAGGCATTGTGGGCATTGTTTACCTCACCTCGGCCCATTATTCGGTGGTCATCCCCGTGCTCAATTCAAAGTCGAACATTAGTTGTGCCATACGTGGCCGTGGCTATTTTGGCTATCTGCACTGGATGGGTGGCGTGCCCGACGAGGCCTACCTTGACGATGTTCCCCGACATGCACGCTTCCGCATTGGCGACGTTATCGTTACCAGTGGCTATTCATCGGTCTTTCCTCCGGGCATGCTCGTGGGCAAGGTGATGCGCGTGTATAATTCGGCCAACGGACTATCGTTTCGCCTTCGCATAAAACTCACCACCGACTTTGGAAACCTGCGCGATGTGTGTGTCATCACCGATGCTGCCGTGGCTGAACGTGTAAAGCTGCTCGAGGCTGCTAACGACTCGTTGCGCCTGCGCAACTGATATTTTTATTTATTTTCTTTGAGCTATGAGTTTAGACTGGATACGTAACATAGTGTTCTTCATCGTCTTGCTGCTCGTACAGGTGCTGGTGCTCAACCATATACACCTGTTTGGGTATGCTACGCCCTTGCTGTATGTTTATTTTGCCATGCCTATACGTCGGCATCAACCACGATGGCTCACGTTGCTGTGGTGCTTTGCCATGGGCTTGACCGTCGACATCTTCTCTGATACCCCTGGAGTGGCTGCTGCCTCAATGACGGTGGTGGGCCTGTTGCAACCCTACCTCTTGCCGCTGTTCATACAGCAAGACTATGCCGACGACTTTCGCCCCTCTATCCGTGCGCTGGGTATGATGAAATATACGTTCTATGCCTTCGTCCTCGTAGCCATACACTGTTTGTTGTTCTTCACGCTTGAAGCTTTCAATTTCTTTAATTGGCAGCAGTGGCTGGCCTCGGTGGTGGGCAGCATGGTGCTCACCCTTGTCTTGATATTGGTGATTGACAATTTCAGAAGAAAATAACTCCCCCACCCAACATTACACCTTTTTATATATTATAGATAGCAAGATTTTTAGCAGATGAAGGATTTCAACCTTGAGAACCGACGTTACGTCATTGGCGGTGTGGCTATTGTCATCGTCTTCATTTATCTGGTGCGCTTGTTTACGCTCCAGCTGATGAGCGACGACTATAAGAAGAACGCCGACAGTAACGCGTTTCTGAAAAAGGTAGAGTATCCGTCGCGTGGCGCCATTACCGACCGTAATGGTAAACTGCTGGTATACAACCAGCCCGCCTACGACATTATGGTGGTGATGAACGAGGAGAGCGGACGCCTCGACACCCTCGACTTCTGCCAGTCGTTGGGCATCACTAAAGAGTTTTTTATCAAGCGTATGAACGACATTAAAGACCGGCGCAAGAACCCCGGCTATTCGCGCTTCACACAGCAGTTGTTCATGAGCCAACTCTCAAACCAAGAGTTTTCTGTCTTTCAAGAAAAAATATTCCGCTTTCCCGGCTTCTATGTGCAACGTCGCAGCATACGCCAGTATCAGTATCCTTATGCCGCACACGTGCTGGGCGATGTGGGCGAGGTGTCGCCAAGCGATATTGAAGACGACCCTTACTATCAGCCAGGCGATTATATAGGCAAGTTGGGTATTGAAAAATATTATGAAAAGGAGCTACGTGGCGAGAAAGGTGTGCAGATATTGCTGCGCGACGCTCGCGGACGTATTCAAGGAAAATATCTAAATGGCAAGTACGACCGCCGACCTGTGGCGGGTAAGGACCTCACCCTCAGTATCGACCTTAATCTCCAGGCGTTGGGCGAGCGCTTGCTCGAAGGCAAGATAGGCAGTATTGTGGCCATTGAGCCCTCAACGGGCGAGGTGCTGGCTATGGTATCGTCGCCTACCTACGACCCCCGCATCATGGTGGGACGCTCGCGCGGAAAAAGCCACCGTATGCTGCAACACGACTTATGGAAGCCGTTGCTTAACCGCAGCATCATGGGTTTGTATCCTCCGGGTTCAACGTTTAAAACCTCGCAAGCCCTTACGTTCTTGAGCGAGGGTATCGTTACGCCTGGCACGGCATTCCCCTGTCATCGCGGCTTCTATTATCGTGGTCTGCATGTGGGCTGCCACTCGCATCCTGCGCCTATCGCCTTGGTCGACGCGCTTAGCACCTCGTGCAACGGCTACTTCTGCTGGGGCCTCTATTATATGATGGGCAACCGCAAGCGATATCGCAACGTGCAAGATGCCATGACCACGTGGCGCGACTATATGGTGAGCATGGGCTTCGGCTATAAGTTGGGCATTGACCTGCCAGGCGAAAAGCGAGGCATGATACCTAATGCCGACTATTACGATCGCAACTATCATGGATCGTGGAACGGACTTACCATTATCAGTATCTCTATCGGACAGGGCGAGGTAACGCTTACACCGCTTCAGATAGCCAATCTGGGCGCCACCATTGCCAACCGTGGCTATTATTATGTGCCACACGTGGTGCGTAAGGTGAAGGGCGAACCCCTCGACACACTATATACACGTCGCCATCATTCCAAGGCATCGGCTCGTGCCTACGACTATGTGGTGGCGGGCATGCGCTCGTCGGCCTTGAAAGGCACCTGTCGACGTTTGGCCCAGTATGATTTTGAGGCATGTGGTAAGACGGGTACTGCGCAGAACCGTGGCCACGACCACTCGGTGTTTATGGGCTTTGCTCCTATGAACAAACCGAAAATAGCCATTGCGGTGTATGTAGAAAATGGTGGATGGGGTGCCGACTATGGCGTGCCTATAGGCGGACTGATGATGGAACAATATCTACATGGCAAACTGTCGCCCGCCAGCGAGGCTCAAGCTGCCGAAATGCAGAAACGACGCATAGGCTATGGCGCTCGCTTTGTTGAACAAAAGTCGGCCAAGGAAAAGGCGAAAGAAGCAAAGGAAAAGGCTGCCAAAGAAAAGGCTGCACAGGCTAAGGCCGTAGAGGCAGCAAAGAAAAAACAAATGGCTAAAGAGGCCGCTAAGGCTAAAGTGAAAGGTAAAAACGCGAAGAATGCAAAAAATGTGAAGGGCAATGCGGCTGTGGCAAAACCACGCAAAGAGCCCATTCGCATTGAAAGTAAACAGTAATAACAAGTTATGGCACAACCAACAAACGGAAATAATAGCATCTTGCGATCGCTCGACTGGGTAACCATTTTTCTATACCTGGCCCTGCTGGTCTTTGGCTGGATTAGCGTGTGTGGTGCCAGCTACACGTATGGCGACAACGATATCTTTAGCCTTGGCACACGCTCGGGCATGCAGATTATCTGGATAGGCACGTCAATTTGTTTGGGCTTCGTGATCTTGATGCTCGACTTCAAGTTTCTCGACTCGCTATCCTTCGTCATCTATGGCATACTGATATTGCTGCTCTTTGCCACAATCTTCAATCCTCACGATATCAAGGGCTCGCACTCGTGGCTGGTTTTAGGGCCTTTGCGCCTACAGCCTGCCGAGTTTGGTAAGTTTGCAACGGCGTTGGCCTTAGCCAAACTGATGAGTGCTTACAATTTCTCTATACACAATTGGCACCACTTTGCCGCGGCTTGTGGCATCATCTTGTTGCCCATGTTGTGCATTGTAGGGCAGCGCGAAACAGGATCGGCATTGGTTTATCTGGCCTTCTCGCTCATGTTGTATCGCGAAGGCATGCCTGGCAGCATATTGTTTACGGGTGTGGCCATGGTTATTTATTTTGTGGTGGGCATTAAGTATGCCGATGTGTTGCTGTTTGATACACCTACCTCGGTGGGCACCTTTGTGGTGTTGCTGCTGGTGCAGGTGTTTTCGGCCTGTATGGTAGATGTTTATTGTAACAACCGCCGACAAACCATACTTATCTTGGCCTATACTTTGGGCGCTACGGTGCTGGCGGTGCTGTTTGCCGAGTTTGTCATCCCCTTCGATGTGGTAATCGTGCAGTGTGTGGTGTGCGCGCTGTTGATAGTGTTTTTGCTGCTGCAGTGGTTGGGCTCACGCTTGCGCAATTATCTCTATATTTTGCTCTTCTCGTTAGGCTCTATCGTGTTTTTTTATTCGGCCAACTATGTGCTGAACGATGTAATGCAGCCGCATCAGCGTGTGCGTATCAACGTGTTGTTGGGTCTTGACGAAGACATTTCGGGCGCTGGATATAACGTACACCAAAGCGAGATTGCTATTGGTTCGGGCGGATTGCAAGGCAAAGGCTTTTTAAATGGAACGCAAACAAAACTGAAGTTTGTGCCCGAGCAAGATACCGACTTTATCTTCTGCACTGTGGGTGAGGAAGAAGGCTTCTTGGGGTCGGCAGCCGTATTGCTGCTGTTCTTGGCTCTTATCTTGAGGCTTATTCATTTGGCCGAACGACAACCTTTCGCCTTCGGGCGTATCTATGGCTATTGTGTGATGAGTGTGTTCCTCTTTCACGTGTTTATTAATGTGGGAATGGTGCTGGGATTGACGCCAGTTATTGGTATTCCGCTGCCCTTCTTTAGCTATGGAGGCTCGTCGTTATGGGGCTTCACCATCTTGCTGTTCATCTTCTTGCGCATTGACGCGGGCCGCAATATGGTGCAGACGTAATAGTAATAAAAGCAATATGCATGCGATTGTAAATTGTGATAAACGCAATATGCATGCAAATGTAAAATGTGATAAACGCAAAAAAGGCTGTACTCATTGTTATCTGAGTGCAGCCTTTTTAGTGTTTAGAGGCTTTGCTGTACGTCTCACGTTAGAGCGTGGCAACATAGCCTTATGGTCATTATTAATCTGTTACTGGTGTGTTATCTGTATACCAATGTCGCTTACGCCAGGCAGAATTTCGCGTTTCATATCATGACGAACCTTTATCTGTAGCGAGTCGCCCGCATGCAGACGCATGCTGTTGATGGGGAACGTATACTGATAATAGTTCAAACCTTGGCCTTTTGTCTGCCCCTTCTCGTCAATGAGGCGGCATTTCAGCGTGTCGGTATGCGTCTGGTTCGACGGCAATACTGTTTGCTCCACAATCAGCGCAAGGCTCATAAAGGGGTATGCTTGGCTCACACGCAGCAGCAAATGGCTTTTATACATACCCTCGGCCTGCATCTTTGGCACGCTGAAGATTAGCGTGTCGTTCTTCTCCCAGCCATTCAGGGGCGTGTGGTCGTAGCTGTAATACACCTTATCGCCAATGCAGGCTGCAAGCAGGGTGAGCAACAATGTCGCTCCTGCCCATTGCCAAAGACTCTTTTTCATAGCTCGTGTGTGGGGTTAAGCTTGGTCGGCACCGTTGGGCGTATGCCCTGCGTTGGGCGCGTTATTTGCTGCGTTAGGCGCGTTATTTGCTGCGTTAGGTGCGTTATTTGCTGCGTTAGGCGCGTTGTGTTCGGCGCCTCTTGCTCTGGGACGTCCGCTCTGAGGTCTGCCTTGGCGTTGTCTTGGCTTCTGACCTAGACCCTGTCCTTGGTTTTGTCTTGGGCCTTGACCTTGGTTCTGCCCTTGTTCTTGACCTGGGTTCTGTCCTTGTTGGGGGACTACCTTAGGCTGTTGGCCTTGGTTTTGTGCGCCTCTTTGTTGCGGCTTGCCTTGACGGTTGCCTTCTCTATTCTTGCTCTTTTTCTTCTTTTTCGACTTGTCGAAGCGGCTAATGTCGGCATCGGCCAAGAGGTCGATGGGCTTAGAGGGTTCTTTTATCTTGCCGTTCTCAAGCAGCGATAGGGGCTTCTCGCCCTTGCGGTTCAGCTCTATCACCTCAATGGCGC
>CAKQFW010000103.1 GCA_934230965.1 uncultured Prevotella sp. | reverse complement strand
GCAAAAATAAAAAGAGCTGGTTGGGACTGCTCTTACCTTGATAAGGTGATGTCATAAAGTAATGCGTCGGCCCTGCGACCGTTATGAACATGTGGAACGGTCGATACGAGACAACTTCTCAATGGTTTTGCGTGATTTTATGCTGGTTTTTACACGACATTTGCCTGGTTTTCAGGCTATTATTACTATGATTTCGGAGTACAAATAATATTGTTGTGGTTTTAATAATCTATTTCGCGCTTCGCGCGTTTTGCTTGAACACGAATTTCCATAAATTATCCATGAATTTATCCATGAATTAATCTATGAATTATCCAAGTAGGACGGTGGTCTCTGTGCCCCGTCCTCCCTGCATTAGGAATGGGCAATAAATATGTGGGATTAACTATTTAGGAGTGCTTACTTAGGTTGGGTGCTGGAGGACGGGGCGCGGAGGCCACCGTCCTACTGGGAGGGCGCATACGGTTAATAAGAAAGAATGGGCATAGAGAAGAAACGGTATGAAAAAAGGTCTGGCACCCCTTTTCTAGATGCCAGACCTTTTATATTAAATAGGTGTTCAAAATTAATGATGACACCTACTTATGATATTTCTTATCAATATCGTTTCAGTTGTTGCCGCTATACGTTCGGCAAGCTATTTATTTCTGCATATCATACACCACCTGCATGAGCTCTTTGCCCAGGGCATCGGCCTCTTCCATGGTGTGAGCCTCGCTGTAAACGCGAATGATGGGCTCGGTGTTCGACTTGCGCAGATGTACCCACTTGTCGGGGAAGTCGATCTTCACGCCGTCGATGTCGGTAATCTTTTCATTGCTATACATCTCCTTTACCTTGAGCAAGATGGCATCGATATTGGTAGAGGGAGTGAGGTCGATACGGTTCTTTGCAATGAAATAGTTGGGGAAGGTGGCGCGTAGCTCACTGGCGGTGCACTTCTTGTGAGCCAATGATGAGAGGAACAGTGCAATGCCTACCAGCGCGTCGCGACCGTAGTGGCTTTCGGGGTAGATTACACCGCCATTGCCTTCGCCACCAATCACAGCGCCCACCTCTTTCCTCTTGGTGGTAACGTTTACCTCGCCTACAGCCGAAGCTGTGTAGGTGCCACCATGACGCTCGGTAACATCGCGCAGGGCGCGTGTAGAGCTGAGGTTTGAAACGGTGTTACCAGCGGTGTGGCTCAGCACATAGTCGGCCACGCTCACCAGTGTATATTCCTCGCCAAACATCTTTCCGTTTTCACAGATAAAGGCCAAGCGGTCGACATCAGGGTCAACTACTACGCCCAGGTCAAACTCGCCCTTTGCCATTTCGCCCATAATGCCGCCGAGGTTTTTCTCCAGGGGCTCGGGGTTGTGTGCGAAGTCGCCAGTGGGCTCAGCGTTCAAGAACTTGTAGCTTACGCCTAACTCGTCGAGCAACTTGGGCAGAATAACGCCACCCACGCTGTTGATAGCGTCGACACATACCTTAAAGTGTGCGTTGCGAATGGCCTCAACGTCAACCAACTTCAGTGCCAACACGCTTTCGATATGACGTGCATCAAAGGTGTTGTCCTCGGTATAATGTCCGAGATGGTCAACGTCGGCATAGTCGAATGCCTCGCGCTCGGCAATGTCAAGTACCTCATTACCATTGTCTTTGGTCAAGAATTCGCCTTCGCTGTTCAGCAGCTTCAACGCGTTCCACTGACGGGGGTTGTGGCTTGCTGTGATGATGATGCCACCATCGGCGCCCGACATGCGTACGGCCAATTCGGTGGTAGGTGTTGTAGCCAGCCCAATGTTAATAACATCGAAGCCCATGCCCATAAGGGTGCCACACACTACGTTCTTTACCATCTCGCCTGAGATACGTGCATCACGTCCCACTACTATCTTGTTGCTCTTGCTGCTCTTCTTGATGAAGGTAGCATAAGCCGATGTAAACTTAACAATGTCAAGTGGGTTCAGGGTGTCGCCGGTAGGTCCGCCAATGGTTCCGCGGATACCAGAAATTGATTTGATTAACGTCATAGGATAAACGGTTTAATAATATAAATTCGTTGGTTTTTTACTGATTTGCCCCTACCTAAGGTGGCAGGGGCAAAGTATGGGGTAAAGGGTTTAACGTCCGCGCTGGTATGTTATCTCATACAAGCAAGGATACACACTTTGCACGGCATAGCTTTGTCCTTGCGAATGAGGCACGATGAGTTTTACCTTTGCTATCTGGTCGTCGGCGCTTGAGGGGCGTCCTACCTTAATATACATGAAAGGCACGAGCCAGCCTGAGGGCACAGATGTCTTGCCATAGACAGAATACATAAGGCTTGAGCCTGCAATGAACGAGCCTGTGAATGTGCCCGAGCTACGTTTTACCGACAGCTTATCAACCAATGTGGCGGTGCTGAGCGAGGTGTTGGCCAGCTGCAAGCTATCAGTAAGCAGGTTGCGCTCGCTGAAGCGGCAAAGCACGGTGGTAGTTTCGCCATCTTTGATGGGCTGACCACATCCCTTACGTATAATCTGCATATAAACGCCCGAGCTCTGGAACAGCACGTATTCGTTTTTCGACACATCGGTGGTAGAATCTTGTGCGAAGAACTGATCTTCGTCGATAACCTTTATTCCATTTTTTACGATGTAGCTTGATATGGCGGCCCTTTCTTTCTTCTTCTGGTCGGCATAGGTTTCTTGATCGTTGCATGATGCAAACACCATCAACGCTGCCAGTGCGGCCATTATCAAGCCCAGTTTTCTCATTTTCATTTGCGTGTAATAAATATTCTTTATGTATCTTTTCATTTTCCTTATGCCTTGTATGGCAATAAGGTTATGCAAAGGTAATGATTTTTGGCGATTTTGTCACCACTTTGCCCGCTTTTTAATCTTTATACATAAAAAGGGGGCCGAAATAAACACATTTTCAGTTACGACAACAGCGCCTCATAATGCATGATGGCCTTTTTAGTAATGCTGATAGCCTCTTGCAACGAGCAGTCGAGATGTCCGCCGCTAGCATTGAGGTGACCTCCACCATTGAAAAATTCGGCTGCCATCTTGTTGCAAGGGAAATCGTCGACCGAGCGCAAGCTTATCCATATTAAATTGTCATGACGGTCGTCTTCGCGCAGCGAGATTGACAGTTTCATGCCTTTTATGCGCAAGGGCTCGTTTACCAACCCCTCGACATCGCCTTTAATAAAATGATAGCGCTTCATATCGGCGCGCGATATTGAGAAGAAGCTGGCATGCAGTTGGGGTATAACAAAGAGGCGCTCGTTCATGAGGTAGCCACGCAAGCGTATGGCCCACTGGCTATAGTTGTTAAAAACGTTGCGGTATATTTTATCTTTATCAAAGCCCTTGGTTAATAGTTGGCTGATGATAAAGAACAATTCGGGCGAATTGCTGTTATAGGTAAAGCCACCAGTATCGGTCATCATGCCGCAATAAAGGGGCACGGCGCATTTCTTTTCCATAGCGGCAAAGCCTCCGGCCTGCCAAATAATGCGGAAAATCATCTCGCTGGTGCTGCTCATCTCTGAACGTGAGATGGTGAGGGCGGTAGTGATGTCGGGGCCCAAATGGTGGTCGATAAGCACACGCTTAGCGACCGACTGCTCGAGGGTGGTTTGCATAGCGGCCACCCGACTGGCGGTGTTAAAGTCGAGACAGAACACAAGGTCGGCATCGGCAAAAAGGGCATCGGCCGTGTCGGTGTGCTTGTCATAGCGCACAATCTTTTCGGTTCCGGGCAACCATTGCAAGAAGTCGGGATAGGCATCGGGCACCACCACCGTGGGGCACTTGCCCTGGGTGCGCAGATACTCGGCCCACCCTAACGATGAACCTATGGCATCGCCATCGGGCGACTTATGACAACACACTATTATATTGTTAGCGTCGGCTATCAGCTGCTGCAACGAAGCCAACTCGGCCTCTGTAAGTAAATTTATATTCATATCTACTTGCAAAGGTACAATAAAAGTTGGAAAACAGCTACTGATAGCACCGTTTTTAACAAGCGCCCCCTTATAAGCACTTGTTAGAACTGAAGGTAGGGAGCGTTTACTTTGCTATAGAGTTTGTACACGCCCGCAGCCCCCATCAACACAAGGCATACCACCAGCAGTATGGGCGAAGAGGGGTTAGTTTGTACACAGGCCCAGCAGCCTAACAGGTCGCCCAGCATATTGGCAATGCCCGTTTTCAGCAACGTAAGGCCATGCATCCACACAAAGGCCACAACGATGGCTGCTGAACAGGCCACTGTCCAGAGCCAGTTCAGCAGGTATGCGCGCTGCTTAGGTAGCTGAGACATAACGCGTTGCGTAAAGGCGGCGTCGGCGTCGGGTAGCAGCAACTGATGGGTTTGAAAAAACTGTTCTACCAGTTTGTTATCATTATCTGTCATAACCATTCTTTTTCAAAAATATAGCAAGTTTTGATTTTCCACGCGAGAGATGCGACTTCACGGTGCCTTCGGCCAGCCCCGTGATGTTGCTGATTTTGTCTATCGAATAGCCATCAATCAGCTGCAATGTTATGCAGGTGCGCTCGGCATCGCCCAGTCGGGCCAGGGCATCGTACACGTCGATGTGCAACGTTTCGTTGGGCGAGCATGTGGCTTGCGCGCTGACTTGGGGCGAGGCATCGAGGTCGGCGGTGGGCTTGTGGCGTCGCACATAGTCGCAATGCACATTATAGGCTATGCGGTAGAGCCATGTTGAAAAGCGCGCCTGTCCGCGATATTGCGCCAGCGCCGTATAAGCTTTCACAAACGTGTCTTGGGCAAGATCGTCGCTCAACGACCCGTCGCCCAACGTTTGGGCAAGAAAGAAGCGCCTGATGGCCGGCTGGTATTTCACAACCAATTGGCCGAAAGCCTTTTGGTCGTGAAACACCTTTGCACGGGTGATGAGAGAGATTTCAGAGATACTTGACACGATATAATCTCTTTACGTTAGTTTTGCTTTTCTTCTTCGGCAACAGGAGCCTCGGCCTCGGTGGGTTTGGCGGGTTGCGGGTCGGCAGCGGGCGATTCGGCTGGCTGAGCAGTAGGCTGGTCGGCAGGCTGTGCAGTAGTGTTAGCCTCTTCTGGTTGAACTGAAGCGTTGGCCTTAATGGTATCGTTATCGTCGGCATGCTGCACCTCTACCTTTCCGCTGGTGCGTGCTATCACCAGTTTGCCTATGCCCATACACATAATGAGGGCACCAATGCCACAAAGACCATAAAAGCCCCAGAAGCCAAACATCAGCATCAAGCCCAAGCCCAAGGCCACATTCTTCACGCCTTTGTTCCACAATTCTTGATCGGTCGAACCATAAACGGTTTTGCTTGACGATTTAGCAATGGGGCGGCCCGATGCGATAGCCTTTTCAGTGAGGCGCACCTTATCATTATGCAAGCTTTTCAGTAAACGATAAATAAGATACACCACGATAAGGGGCGATAAGAAGACGAGCAAGATGACAAGCAAAATTAACAAGGCCAGCATGATGCCTCCGAAGCCCGCACCAAACAGAGCTACAAAGAAAGCCAAGGGATTGTCAAAGTGATCCATGTTCAGAGGGTTAGGGCTCATGGTATAGGTGTAGCCCGCTGAATCATCGGCATCGTCGTCGGCAACAGCGGCATCGTCAGCATTGCCAAAGGCTGTTGAGGTGGTGTCAGAGTAAGCCACATTTTCATCCTTATCGTCTTGGGCATCAGCCTTTTGCTCGATGGCCGCATGGTGGCGATGTTTTCCTTGCGCCATCACGGGCGACAGTGTTATCACACAAAAGAGGGCTACAAGGCCCAACAGATGTTTCATTTTCATAACGCAGTGTTTTTTGTTTGTTGTGTTAAATGTTTTGTTTCTTTTTCTGACCATTTGACGCAACAGCACATGTTTTTGTTGCAAAGAAACAAAATTTTTCTTACTTTTGCACTGTAACAACGCTTTTTTACAAACCGTGGGGCCGCTATTAAAGGCCACACACCACAAATAAGCAATAACAAAAAGACATGCAACTGCCCGTAGATTTTGCACAATATACCGCCCAACTGATGGGCGACGCACGCTATAACACGTTTGTACAGGCGCTGGAACAAGAGGCGCCCGTGAGCATACGCCTCAACCCACTGAAACAGCCGCAAGATGTGACAGCGGCTGCAGCCACACAACCCGTGCCTTGGTGTGAAGAAGGACGATATTTAAGCCATCGACCTAACTTTACCGCCGACCCGCTCTTGCATGCTGGCGCCTACTATGTTCAGGAGGCATCGTCGATGTTTGTTACGCACGTGCTGAAACAATATGTGCACGAACCCGTGCGCATGCTCGACCTGTGTGCGGCGCCTGGTGGAAAAAGTACGGCGGCACGCAGCGTGTTGCCCGAAGGCAGCCTGCTGTTTGCCAATGACCCCATGCGCCCACGCGCCAATGTGCTATGTGAAAATATACAGAAATATGGACATGCCGACGTGGTGGTAACCAATAATTATCCGCGCGACTATGCCCGCTCGGGCATCTTGTTTGACGTAATTTTGGCCGACGTGCCATGCTCGGGCGAAGGCATGTTCAGAAAAGATGAAGGGGCGGTGGCCGACTGGAGCACACGAAAGGTGGCCGAATGTGCAGCGCTGCAACGCGACATCGTAGCCGATGCATGGCAATGTCTGCAACCGGGCGGACTGCTCATCTACTCTACTTGCACCTTCAACGCCGAGGAGGACGAGAAGAACCTTTTGTGGATAACAGAGGAGCTGGGCGGCGAGGTGCTACCTATCGACACTCTACCCAGCTGGAACATTACGCCTGCGCTGTGGGGCAATCTGCCTTGCTGCCGATTTATCCCTGGCTTCAGCCAAGGCGAGGGGCTGTTTATGGCGGCCATACGCAAGCCTGGCACCCGCATTGAAGAGAAGCGAAAGGCCGAAAAAGAAAAGCGTAAAGACAAAAAACGCAAAGGCGATGGCGCGGCGCCCAGCATGGCACTGCCTAAAGAGATGCCACTGCTTCAGGCCGAAACATTTGACTGGATAACGGATGCCGACCGACTAATGGCCGTGCGCAAATCTTTTATACCCGTGGTGCACGAAGCACTGAAAACGCTGAAGGTGATGCTGGCGGGCGTAATGGTGGGCACGCTGAAAGGCAAAGCACTCATACCCGACCAGTCGTTGGCACTGTCGGCAAT
>CAKQFW010000102.1 GCA_934230965.1 uncultured Prevotella sp. | reverse complement strand
CCTTTGATAAGTATGGGTAGCAGCTTGTCTACTTGTCAACTTGTTTACTGACAGCAAGTTGAAAACTTGCGAAACTTTAGTAAAAAGTAATACATATGCTCAATACTCAAATCATAACTCATGGCGTAGCCAGATGCGTCATGTTTTTTACACTTTGTTCAGCCCATACTATCGCCAGTGGCCCGTGTATAGCACAAGAGGCATCGTTGGCTTATGAGGTAAACCCTTTTGTAGGCGCCAGTACCAATACCGAGGCAGCTGGTGCATACCATGGTCTCGGAAAAACTTTTCCTGGTGCTACCACCCCCTTTGGTATGGCGCAAGTTAGCCCCCAAACTATTCTTGGTGGCGACAATGGTTCAGGTTACAGTTATGAACACACTCATATTGAAGGTTTCTCAATGACGCAAATGAGTGGCATAGGGTGGAATGGCGAGATGGGCAACTTTCTCGTTATGCCCACAACAGGCCCCTTACGCACCTTTGCTGGGCGCGATGGCTGTAGTGTGCCAGGATGGCGTTCGGCCTATGATAAAGCTACCGAGCGAGCCCATGCTGGCTATTATGCCGTTCGTCTTTCTGACACAGACATTTATGCTGAAGCCACGGCAGCTCCCCATTGTGGTGTGTTGCGAATGACTTTTCCTGCAAACCCTTGTTCACGCGTGCTGATTGATCTTGCTCGCCGTGTAGGTGGCACCGCCTCAAGACAGTATGTACATGTGATTGATGCTCAAACCCTTGAGGGATGGATTGATTGTCAACCTGAAAGTGGAGGTTGGGGCAATGGCGAGGGGCAAGTGAAATATCGTTTGTTCTTTCATGCCCATTTCAATAAGCCCATGTCACGTTTTGGCTTTTTTAGCGCCACGTTGCCCCCTGGTATGAAGGGCAATAACGACGATGTGGTTTCGGCCGCCTATATACAGGCAGTGGCTTCTGCCCAACAACAGAGCGTTGATTTTGCCAACAAAAGATCGTGCGAAATTGAAGGGCGCCATATAGGTGTTTATGCCGAGACCGCCACCTTAGATGCCGAGCGTATAGAGTTGTCGGTAGGTCTCTCTTATGTTGACATAGATGGCGCCCGTCGTAACTTTAATGCCGAGGTAGCAAACCGCTCTTTCGACGAGGTGCATCGTGCCACCATAGCCCAATGGAACAAAATGCTGGGGTGCATAGCCGTGCAAGGCGGCACCAGCGAAGAGCGCAAAGTGTTCTACACCTCGCTTTATCACACGATGATTGACCCCCGTGTGTGCCAAGATGTTGATGGGCGTTATGTGGGAGGCGATTATCAAGTGCATACCACCGATGGCACCTTTAGCAAGCGCACCGTGTTTAGCGGATGGGATGTGTTTCGTTCGCAAATGCCATTGCAAACGCTCATTAACCCTACTTTAGTGAACGACCTGCTCAACTCGCTTATTACTATGGCAACCCAAAGTGGCCGACAGTATTTTGAACGTTGGGAATTGCTTAACGCCTATTCAGGCTGCATGTTGGGCAACCCTGCCATCTCCGTCTTATCTGATGCCTATGCTAAAGGCATACGCCAATATAATGTGGCGTTGGCTTACCAGTATGCCAAAAACACGTCGGCAAGGTTTGGTAACGACCCGTATGGCTATACCCCTGGCAGCCTGTGCCTTTCATACACCCTTGAGTATGCTTATACTGATTGGTGCCTATCGCGCATGGCACACCGCTTAGGGCATAAGGCCGATGCGCTGGTATATGCGAAAAAAGCTCAAGCCTATCGCAATATCTTTGACAAAGAGAAAGGATGGTTTCGACCGCGAGATGAAAAAGGTGCTTGGCTACCTTGGCCCGAAGAAGGCCGACTTAAAGAGTGGTATGGATGTATGGAATGTAACCCCTTGCAGCAAGGCTGGTTCGTTCCTCACGATGTAGACGGTATGGTAAAACTGATGGGAGGCAAACGCAAAGTGCTAGCCGATCTTGACAGAATGTTTGAAAATACGCCTAAGCAGATGCTATGGAACGTGTATTATAACCACGCTAACGAACCCGTACATTTTGTGCCTTATCTTTACAATAGGTTAGGCGAGCCTTGGAAAACCCAGTATTACACCAGATACATCTGTCGCAACGCTTATCATAATAAGGTTGAAGGATTAGTAGGAAACGAAGATGTGGGACAGATGTCGGCTTGGTATGTATTGTCGGCTATAGGTCTGCATCAATATTGTCCCGGTGACACACGTTTTGAAATTACAAGTCCCGTATTTAGTCATATCACTGTGTGTTTGGGTAACGGTCGTACGCTTACCATTGAGGCACCAAACAATAGCGACAAAGCCATTTTTATAAAACGGGCATTGTGGAATGGGAAACCAGTCTCGTCTCAAATTGATTACCACACCCTAATGAAGGGTGGAACCTTACATTTAGAGATGAGCGAAACGCATCCTTGATGCCTCTTTTGGGGGTGCAGCTCTTTTGGGTGTACTCTAAAATGGTAAAATGGTGCAAAAAAGTAAAAATACAATATATTTCGATAACACTGTTTTTTATATTATGATGAAACAAACGTCTTTATCTGGCTTCATTACATTATGCTTGCTTTCGTTCTCATTTATGGTGCAAGCACAGATACATAGCTATTCGCTGGAGAGTAGCGCTGATGGCATTTCGTGGCAAGTATTTCCGCAAGCCTCAACGCCAATGACGGGCCAGCAATTGTCTTCGCAACAAGTCGCCTTGCCCGAGCACGTGCGTGGTGTAGTGCCTGGCACCGTGTTCACAGCTTATGTTGAGGCGGGTCATGAAGCATGTCCCGAGTATGCCGATAATATATATAAGGTAGATGAAAGTAAGTACAACCGTCCGTTCTGGTATGTTGGCACTTTCAGCTTACCACAGCAGCCTTCGGCTCATCAGCAGGTATGGTTGTGTTTTGATAATATCAACAAGTATGCCGATTTCTATTTTAATGGTCATAAGATATCGGGCTCTGATGCTTCAGTAAAAGATGTAAAAGGCCATATGTTGCGTTCGCGTTTCAACGTAACTCACCTGTATCGCGCTAACGAAAAAAACATAATTGCTGTGCTGATATACGATGCTGACCAACGTAAAACACGTAACGGAAAAGACCCCTATGGCGTGGCTTGTAGCCCGAGTTATTTAGCGGGAGCAGGATGGGACTGGATGCCTTATGTTCCAGGACGTTTAGCCGGTATCACTGGCCATGCGCGTGTTGAGGTTACAGGCAGTGCCGTTCTTGTTGATCCATGGGTGCGTAGCCATTTGCCCACATGGCAACAGGCCGAACTGAGTATTGCTTCGGGTGTGGCCAACCATTCTTCGCAAACACAATCAATAAGTGTTCAAGGCACCATTATGCCTGGCAATATTCAGTTTAGCAAGACCCTTCAGGTTGCAGCTGGCGACACAGCCCATTTGCATCTAAATAAACACCAATTAGCATCGCTCGTGATAAAGAACCCTAAATTGTGGTGGCCCAATGGTTACGGCGCCCCCAACCTTTATACCTGTCGTTTGCAATGTTCGGTAGATGGAAAAGTGAGCGATGTGCGAGAGGTGCGTTTCGGCATTAGAAAGTATGAGTATCGTATGGTTGACAACGCTGTTGGCTTTCCTGTCCTCAACCTCTATGTTAACGGTAAACATATCTTTGTGAAAGGGGGTAACTGGGGCATGGCTGAGTATATGTTGCGTTGCCATGGTAAGCAATATGAAACCAAGATACGTCTACACAAAGACATGAATTATAACATGATACGTCTGTGGACAGGCTGTGTTACCGACGACGAGTTTTACCACTATTGCGATGAGCAAGGCATCATGGTGTGGGACGATTTTTGGCTCTATGTAGCTTATAATGATGTGGCTGACCATAAGGCTTTTATAACAAATGCGCGTGACAAGGTACGGAGATTACGAAATCATGCTTGCATCGCTGTATGGTGTGGTGCTAACGAGACACATCCCGTGCCTGATATTGATCAAGCGCTACGCATGATAGTGATGAAAGAAGATGGTAATGATCGTTTGTATAAGTCGTGTTCAAATCAAGATGGCCTATCTGGCAGTGGATGGTGGCGCGATTTTCCGCCTGCTCACCATTTTGAAACCTCGGCCAGCAACCTCGCTTTTGAAAAGCCAGCTTATCCTTATGGCTATAATTATGGTTACGGCTTTCGCACAGAGATAGGCATGGCCACTTTCCCGCAATATGAAAGTGTGTGCCTGTTTATACCTAAAGACAAGCAGTGGCCATTGCCCAGTGAACAACAGCTGAAAGAAGACAATAACAATTTATGGAATTATCACTTCTTTGGAAAAGAAGCGTCAAACGCTTTCCCTATCAGTTATGTTGAGGCTGTAGACAAACGGTATGGTAAGCCAAAAAACTTGGAGGCTTTTTGTGAGCGGGCTCAGTTAGTAAATCTTGAAGACATGAAAGGTATGTATGAGGCATGGCAAGATAAAATGTGGAACGATGCTGCTGGCATGTTGATATGGATGAGTCATCCTGCTTATCCATCGTTTGTTTGGCAAACCTACGATTATTATTATGACCCTACGGGGTGCTATTGGGGCGCTCGTAAGGCATGCGAACCACAACATGTGCAATGGAACTGCCTAACAGGTAGCGTGAAGGTTATCAATGCTTCGGCTTCGCCCCTTGACGATGTAACCGTTACAGCTATTCGTTATAATGTAATGGGACAGGAAATAGCAAGGCAATCTGCATCGCTTAGTTGTCCCACAGAAGATATGCGCGAAGCTTTTGTTCTCAATACGAAAGATGCTGGCTTGCAGTTTATACGCCTGTTACTCGTAACAAAAAAAGGAAAACTCGTTGCCGATAATTTTTATTGGACAAACGGTCGTGAACCCTTGTGTTACGAAGCGCTTGCTTCTTTGCCCACCAGTAAGTTGGAGGTGAGCAACATAGAACGAAAGGGTAATAAACTATCGTTTACCCTTACAAATAAAGGAAAAGGCGTAGCTTTCGCCAATCGTTTACGTCTTGTCAATAAACAGTCGGGTGAACGTGTTTTACCTGTACTTTGGAGCGATAATTATCTTACCCTTATGCCAGGTGAGCAGTGTCCAGTAGCTGTTGAAATGCTTGATGGTAGTAATGGTGCGGTGCAACTGTTATGCAAAACTTATGCTCAACGTGAACGTTGCTTGGCTATAGTACGATAAATAATAATGAGTATCTGCTATTTTAAAGATAAAACGATGTGAAATATGAGAAAAATAATTCTTGCAATACTCATGTGCATCAGTTGTAGCATAGCTACGTTAATGGCAGAGCCCTTAAAGATTGATGGGTTGACGTGTGAAAACCTTAAGGCTCCCTTAGCTATAGATAATACGCAACTTCACTTCAGCTGGTTAAACCATGCAACATATAATAATGCTCGACAGACGGCTTACGAACTACAGGTGGGCACAGATAGTGTGCGCCTATTACATGGAAAAGCCGATTGTTGGCAAGTGCGTAAACAGGCGTCAACCAGCGTCATGGTGCCTTATGGTGGAAAACAATTGCATAGTGGACACCTGTATTACTGGCGTGTGCGCAGTTGGAACGATAAGGGTGAGGTATCTGACTGGAGTGAGATACAACCTTTCGGTATAGGGCTTTTGCATACTACTGATATGCGAGGAAAATATATTGGCATGCCTTTGTCAGAAGTGGCATGCACCTCACCCATTGTGAGAAAAATAGTGCATATTTCTCCTGATAAACATAAGCGTTTGTTGTTGCATGTCAACTCGTTGGGCTATCATGAGGTATATGTTAATGGGAAAAAGGCGAGCTCGGCAGTGCTGGCTCCTGCTGTAGCGCAACTTAATAAACGTAGTTTAATGGTAACCTATGACATTACACCAATGGTGCGTAAAGGCAATAATGAGGTACGCTTATGGCTTGGTAAGGGATGGTATCGTTGTAACTTGGGCTTTGCACAGTATGATGGGCCTTTAGTGCGAGCAGACTTAGTAGAAGTGTCGCCAGGCACCATGAAACACTTATGCTGTACAGATGCTTCATGGAAAGCCACTGCAAGTGGTTATCATGATACAGGCACGTGGCAAGCTTTACAGTTTGGGGGTGAACGCGTTGATGGGCGTATTCTAACGGCAACGCAACATGCCTGGACGCCTGTGGCAGAGGTACCAGTGCATGGAGTGAAGGCTTCGCCACAAATGTGTGAGCCCAATGCTATTATTGCTATACATGCGGCAAAACAGATACAACGTTTAAAAAATGATGTTTGGCTTGTTGATTTCGGACAAGTATCTACAGCTTGGTTATCGTTGAAGATGCGAGGGCTGCGTGTGGGGCAAGAGGTAAAAATGGAGTATACTGATAATATCGTTGATTCATTAGGATTTTGTTCACAGGGCGAATCTGATAGTTACATCTCTGCTGGAAAGGGTGAAGAGCTTTTTCAAAATAAGTTTCATCATCATGCCTTTAGGTATGTGAAAATATCAGGTTTAACACAGCTTCTCTCTACTGATGTGCATGCGCTTCAAATCTCAGGACAGTATGCCGAAACAGCAACGTTTAGTTGTTCTGATAATGACCTAAATGCTATACATGATATGATAGCGCGCACCATGCGTTGTCTAACATTTAGTGGGTATATGGTTGATTGTCCACACCTTGAACGCATGGGCTATGGAGGAGATGGTAATTCGTCAACACCTACTGTGCAAACCTTCTGTAATGTGGCTCCAACCTATTATAATTGGTTGCAAGCATGGGCCGATACTATGGGCGAAGATGGTAACTTGCCTTATGTGGCTCCCGCAGGAGGTGGTGGCGGCGGTGCTTATTGGAGCGCGTTTATGGTGAAAGCCCCCTGGCGCACTTATGTAAACTATGCCGATGCGCGTACCATGACACGTTATTATGACAAAATGAAACAATGGATACAATATGCACAGCATTATATGAAAGATGGACTGTTACAACCGTGGCCTGATGATAACCGACGTATGTGGTTCTTAGGCGATTGGTTGGCACCTGCAGGCGTCGAAGTAGGAGGAGAGTCGGCTGAACTAACGAATAATTGTGTGTTGTCTGATTGTCTTGGAACAATGGCTAAGATAGCTCAAACTCTTGGACATCTTGACGAAGCAGCCATATTTGCCGCACAGCGTGACACACTAAATGTGCAGATACACAATGCCTATTTTCATGCTACTGACACCACTTATGCCACGGGCTCTCCCCTTGATATGGCTT
>CAKQFW010000101.1 GCA_934230965.1 uncultured Prevotella sp. | reverse complement strand
TGCAGGGAATTACAGTCTGAAAGCATGGGTTTTAGGTTGTAAAACCAAGGGTTTCAGGACGCGAAACCAAGGGTTTTAGGACCTGAAACCAAGGGTTTTGCAAACGAGAGGTATCAACTTTGAAAAGTGAAAGCACGCGGCGCCACTTTCGTTACAGATTATTACTATTTTAACAAACGTTTTGCAAATATTTGTAAACAATCTTTTTCATCACTGTTTCTCCATTTCTGTATATTTATGCAGTTTTGCTTTTCACTTGCATTTACTAAGCCTGTGTGCAGAAGAAAAATCTTTCTATGAATTTTCGTTGGCAGCGTTGTTTTTAAATATTCACATTGTTATTTTTGTTGTTAATTATAATTGCACTAACTTTGCATCGAAAAACGAAACAGAAAGATGGATATTCAGCACATCAGAGAGATATATGGCAGTGTGCCCCAGTGTGCGGCGCTATGTAAAGGCTTAGCCGACACGCAGATAAAGACCTTTTACCTACGAGGTTTGTTAGCATCGTCGGCTCCCCTCTTTTTCTCATCGTTGGCCTTACGGCATGGCGGCCTCATCGTCTTCGTGCTACAAGATGCCGACGAAGCGGGCTATTTCTACCACGACCTCACCCAGATAATGGGCACTGGCGACGTGCTCTTCTACCCCTCATCATACCGCCGAGCCGTGAAATATGGTCAGCGCGATGCTGCCAACGAGATACTTCGCACTGAGGTGCTGAGCCGCCTGTCGCAGCGCAGCAAGAAGGCTGAAGAGGGTGCCCTCTTTATCGTGACGTGCCCCGAGGCGCTGAGCGAGCTTGTAGTATCGAAGCAGCACCTTGACGAGCGCACACTTAGTTTGGAGGTAGGTCAGACGGTAGATATTGTAGAGGCCGAGAACACCCTGCTATCGTTTGGTTTTCAGCGTGTTGACTATGTTTACGAGCCAGGGCAGTTTGCGGCTCGTGGCAGCATATTAGATGTATATTCGTACAGTTCAGAGTGGCCCTACCGCATCGACTTCTTCGGCGATGAGATTGACACCATTCGCACCTTTACGGTAGAAGATCAGCTATCAAAAGAAAAGAAGACGAAGATAGAGATTGTGCCCGAGCTATCGACAATGGCCGAAGAGAAGATGCCGCTAACCAGCTTTCTGCCTTCCGATGCCCTCATCGCTGTAAAAGACCTGTCGTATGTATGCGACACCATTGCCCGCATTTACAACGAAGGCTTCACGCAACAAGCCCTTGCCGAGCGCCTTGAGGGTGCCACCGAGATGGAACAGAAAGCCATCATGCAGGCCATGAGCAGGGACAGCCAACTGGTAAGTGGCGCCCATTTTAAAGAGGGCATTGCCGCCTTCCGCCGCATCGAGTTTGGTCATCAGCCCCTCGGCACACCCCAGCTCACCCTTTCGTTCGACATTACCCCTCAGCCCCTGTTCCACAAAAATTTCGACTTGCTCACCCGCTCCTTGGCCGACTATGTGCTGATGGGCTACAAGCTATACATCTTGGCCGACAGCGAGAAGCAAACCCGCCGTCTGCGCGACATCTTCGACTCGGACGAGGTGAAGACCAAAGGCGAAGATTTGCCCTTCACCCCCATCAACCACACCTTGCATGAAGGCTTTGCCGACAACACCGTGAAGGCATGCTTCTTCACTGACCACCAGATATTTGACCGTTTCCATAAATACAGTTTGCGCAGCGACACTGCCCGTGCTGGCAAGATGGCCCTCACGATGAAAGAACTGCAAGAGATGGAACCTGGCGACTTTATCGTACACGTCGATTTCGGTATTGGAAAGTTTGGCGGCTTGGTGCGCGTGCCCGTTGGCGACTCGTATCAAGAGGTGATACGCATTATCTACCAGCACGGCGACATTGTAGACGTAAGCATACACTCGCTTTACAAAATCAGCAAGTATCGCAGCAGCACGGCTGGCGAGGCTCCACGCCTCAGCACCTTGGGCACAGGCGCGTGGGAGCGCCTGAAAGAAAAGGCCAAGAAGAAGATTAAAGACATAGCCCGCGACCTGATACGCCTGTATGCCAAACGCCGACACGAGAAAGGCTATGCCTTCAGTGCCGACTCGTTTATGCAGCACGAGCTGGAAGCCAGCTTCTTATACGACGACACCCCCGACCAGCTGAAAGCCACCCAAGATGTGAAGGCCGACATGGAACAAGCCAAGCCTATGGACCGCCTGGTATGCGGCGACGTGGGGTTCGGCAAGACCGAGGTGGCCATTCGCGCTGCCTTCAAGGCGGCATGCGACTCGAAACAGGTGGCCGTGCTGGTGCCCACCACCGTGCTGGCCTATCAGCATTATCAAACGTTTAAGTCGAGACTGAAAGATTTTCCTGTGCGTGTCGACTACCTATCGCGTGCCCGAACCGCCAAACAAACCCGCGAGGTGCTGCAAGACCTGAAAGATGGCAAGGTAGACATCTTAGTGGGCACCCACAAACTAATAGGTAAGAGCGTGGTATGGAAAGACTTAGGCTTGCTCATCATCGACGAAGAGCAGAAGTTTGGCGTATCTACGAAAGAGAAATTGCGCAAGCTAAAAACCAACGTCGACACCCTCACCATGTCGGCCACCCCCATTCCGCGCACCCTACAATTCTCGCTCATGGGCGCCCGCGATATGAGCATTATGCGCACGCCCCCACCCAACCGCTACCCCATACAAACCACCCTCTCTACCTTCAGCGGCGAGGTGATTGCCGACGCCATCAACTTTGAGATGAGCCGAAACGGTCAAGCCTATATTGTGTGCAGCCGCATTAACAACCTGCAAGAGATAGCCAACCTTATACATAAATATGTGCCCGACGTGCGCATAGCCATCGGTCATGGGCAGATGCCCCCCGACGAGCTTGAAAAGATACTGGTGGGCTTTATGAATTATGATTATGACGTGCTGCTCTCTACCACCATCGTAGAGAACGGCATCGACATATCAAACGCTAACACCATCATCATTAACGACGCCCATAAGTTTGGCCTATCAGACTTGCACCAGATGCGCGGACGTGTGGGACGCTCAAACCGCAAAGCCTTCTGCTATCTGCTGGCGCCCCCCAAGGCAGTGCTCTCGCCCGAAGCCCGCCGCCGACTGGAAGCGCTGGAGACCTTCTCAGAACTGGGCAGCGGCTTCAACCTTGCCATGCAAGACCTCGACATACGCGGTGCTGGCAACCTGCTGGGCGCCGAGCAGAGCGGCTTTATGGAAGACCTGGGCTATGAAACCTATCAAAAGATTTTAAATCAGGCTGTTACTGAACTGAAGAACGACGAGTTTGCCGACCTCTACCACGACGAGATGGCCGAGGGCCGACAGTTTACGGGCGACGAATTTGTAGAAGACTGTGCCGTGGAGAGCGACCTAGAGATGTATTTTCCCGACCAATATGTGCCGGGCAGTAGCGAGCGTATGCTTCTTTATCGCGAGCTCGACAACATTAGCGACGACCGCGACCTTGACGCCTATCGGCAGCGTCTGGCCGACCGTTTCGGCCCCATCCCCCACGAGGGCGAAGAGCTGCTGCAGGTGGTGCCGCTGCGCCGACTGGGAAAACGCCTGGGCTGCGAAAAACTTATCTTAAAGCAAGGGCGCATGCAGATGCAGTTTGTGAGCAACCCCGACAGCCCCTACTATCGCAGTGCCGCCTTCGACAAGGTGATACAATACATTGGCAGCCATCCGCGCCGCTGCAATCTGAAAGAAATAAAGGGCAAACGTGCCATGGTGGTGAGCGATATTGCTACCGTGGGCGAGGCCGTGAAGGTGCTGAGAGAGATAGATGGTGGGGTTAGTTGACGAGTTCTTGCTAAGGCAAGCAGCAAAGCCAAGCGGACAAGCTGCTACCAAAATTCAATTTAAGTAAGTATTCAAAAAAAATATATTTTTTCGTTTCATTGTTGTAGTATATCATCATAAGGTTGCGTCTAATGGTCAGAACAAACAAAACAACAACATAAAATGTGATGAAAGCAAAAGCACAAACACAAAAAGAGAACGACATGGAACGCGAGTTTTCGCAACTTGTCAGAGCACACAAGTCGACCATATACACCGTGTGCTACATGTTCTCTAAAGATGCCGACGAGGTGAACGACCTATTTCAGGAGATACTGGTGAACCTGTGGCGCGGCTTCGACAAATTTGAGGGGCGCAGCGACATACGCACATGGTTCTACCGCGTAAGTTTGAACACCTGCATCTCTATCGACCGCAAGAAAAAGCGCAACAAAGCCATACCCCTGAGCATGGACATCAACCTTTACGAGGACAACGATGCCGACACCCGACAGGTAAAAATGCTGTACGACCGCATCAGCCGCTTGGCCCCCTTCGACCGCGCCATCGTGCTGCTCTGGCTTGAAGGCATTGCCTACGACGAGATAGGACAGATTGTAGGCATCTCGGCCAAGAACGTATCAGTGAAGCTGGTACGCATACGTGAACAATTAAAGAAACTATAACTTAAACGAAAAAACAAAATGATGAACACAACAAACACTCTCCCCGAAAACAACAGCATCGACCTTGACGAGATGCGCACACAGCTAAACATACTGAAGACAAAGCTCGACCAGCAAACCATCGTCACCGACCGCCTCATACACAGCGCTATGCAACAAAAAATGTCGGTGATAAACAAGTATACGTGGTTTGAAGCACTGGTGATGTACCCCATCATCTGCGTGGCTGCCTGGCAAGTAAAAATAATGATGGGCCTATCAATTTGGAGCTATCTGCTGCTCATTATATTCACCGCCCTCTGCATAGCATCCGACTTTATCATAAACAAGATGAAGGCCGAAGACTGGGAAAGCGGTAACCTGGTGCAAACAGGCATCAAGTTGGCCCGCATGAAACACACCCGTAAGGTGCAGGTAAACATACAATTGGTTCTGGTTGTAATCATTCTTGCCGTGATGGGCTACGATGCCTACACCGCCAACGTGATGCCACACGGCCGCCTGTTAGTAATGGGCATCAGCATTCTGGTGGGCGGATTGGTAGGTGGCACCATAGGTTTCAGAATTCTGACCAAGTTTCAGCACATCAACGACGACCTCATTAAACAAATTGAGGAACTGACAAGCGATGAGCAACCTGCAGAAGGAAAATAAAACACTGGATGTATTAAGTAGGTGTTCAAAATTAATCGCATAGATATATTTAATAAATATATTTTGAACACCCACTTAAAAATCTAAAGACTATATAAAAACAACAATTCTCTCTTTACACAACCTAATGAATGAAGAAAAGGTAGGTGGAAATGCGCTTTATGCATTTCCACCTTTTGTGTGTGGAGTTATATCCAATTACCTACCGCATACAAAGGTCTGTTCTCCATCCATTCTTGATCTTGATATGGCATCATTGAAAGACGTAGACCTTTAAGATTAGGATGCTTACCTATAAATGTGCGCAACGATTTGGCATGAACATTCACTTCGGCCTTAACCTCTATCGGTACTACGTTACTTCCTTTTTGCACGATTAAATCAATCTCAACGCGCGAATCATTACTACTATAATAATATATAGGCAAGTCAGCCGTTATCAATTGTGTCAAGACAAACAACTCAGTAAATGCACCTTTATACTCTTTAAATAGTGTGTCGGCCACGATAACGCTTTCAGCAGGCGCATCTGACATAGCCCCCATCAATCCAATATCAAGAACGAAAAGTTTGAATACAGACATCTCTTCGTAGAATTTTAATGGTATGGAAGGTGTTGAGATTCGATTTATCTGATAAATAAGCCCCGCATCCAAGAGCCATTGTATGGCAATTTCAAACTCAGAGGCTCTTGCCCCTTTCTTTAAAGCCCCAAAAATAAACTTCTTGTTTTCTTTGGCCAGCTGCGTAGGTATTGAATCCCACACCATATTGATACGAGGCACTTCTTGAACAGGAGCGTGTTTAGAAAAATCTCTTCGATAATCAAATAGTATTTGCTTCTGTATATTGCGCACTTCCTCCAGATTTTTCGTCTCAACAAATTCGGCTACAGCGGCAGGCATACCTCCTACGTAATAATACTGACGCAGACAATTAATGAAACGCATGGATAGAGCATCAATAAGAGAGAAATCTTTTGTGGCAAGAATATCTACTAATGGTTGTTCGCCAATAGCCAGAAGAAACTCATCGAAAGCCATTGGATACATCTTTATCATATCAACCTTACCCACAGGAAACGATGTGTTATGATGAAGCGAAATGCCCAGTAAGGAGCCTGCTACAGCTACATGATATTGAGGTGCATCTTCACAAAAATACTTCAGAGAGTTTAACACTGTAGCATTCTCTTGTATCTCATCAAAGATTATAAGCGTGTTCTCTGGCTCAATATTTACATGCAGAATAGCTGAAAGAGAAAGCAATATTCTACTGATATTATAATCTTGCGAGAATATCTTTTCCAGCATTTTATTCTTGTCACAATTGACATACGCCATTTTCTCATAGTAATGCGAGCCAAACTCTCTTAGTATATACGTCTTACCAACCTGCCTTGCACCATTGACGATCAATGGCTTACGGTTCTTTTTGTTTTTCCATTCAATGAGTTTTGATAAAACATTTCTCTTCATATCTACATTTTTTTGCACGAGTATTCGCCATGTTGTTACATTTATTTGCACGAATATTCATAGCAAAGATACATTTATTTGCACGAATATCCACTGTATTCTTACATTTATTTACACGAACCCATGCAATATTGAAGAATATTAACAATAGAGAAGGGCTAAACAAAATAAAAGCGTCGTCGAAGAGGGGCGAACATATACAGTATTAACTAATTGTGTAATGTTCGCCCCTCTTTGACAACGCTTTCGTTTTTATTCGTTTCTGCAAGCGCCTTCACTGCGTTCAGCGCCAGCGGTGATATAGATTTTACTCTACTTCATCTAAACTTTTCTTAATCTCGGCATCGCTCACGGCATAGTTTTGCAAGTCGCCATTGAGGTAGCTGTCGTAAGCAGTCATGTCGATAAGGCCATGACCTGAGAGGCAGAAGAGGATTGATTTCTTCTCGCCCGTGAGTTTGCATTTCTTAGCCTCGCGTATGGTGGCAGCAATGGCGTGGCAACTTTCGGGAGCAGGAATGATGCCCTCTGTGCGCGCAAAAAGCAAACCCGCCTCGAAGCTTTCGAGCTGCGGAATATCAACACCATGCATCATCTTATCTTTAATAAGCTGCGACACAATCATGCCAGCGCCATGATAGCGCAAGCCACCCGCATGAATGTTGGCGGGCTTAAAGTCGTGACCCAAGGTAAACATCGGCAGCAAGGGGGTATAGCCTGCCTCATCACCAAAGTCGTATTCAAACTTACCACGAGTCAACTTAGGGCAGCTTTCAGGTTCTGCTGCAATAAATT
>CAKQFW010000100.1 GCA_934230965.1 uncultured Prevotella sp. | reverse complement strand
TCCTCTTATTGCCTTTCTCATTTCAATTTTAATTCTCATTCCCTTTTCATTTTCATTTTGATTCTCATTCTCATTCAATATTCTCTCTATATTCTCTACATTCTCTTGCATTTCAATTTAAAGAACACATTCCTGAATACAAATGAAATATCATTGTAAATACATTGTAATGTCGATTTTTTTGCTTAATTTTGTTTGCGCTAATTATAAATTATGCATATACATTGATATATTTATTATTTCACCTTTCTAATGAATGTAAATAGTTAAGTATGTCTACTAACCCACATTTGAAACTGAATTATTGAAATTACTTATCACACAATAAAACATGAATAATAACAGAATTAAAACCGTAGCTTTCTTATTGGCTACTTTTTGTTTAGGCGTTAACGCTCAAACAACGTTTGAAGAAATTAGTGCAGACCTCAACAAGGCTGGTGGCGTTTACTTAGCTTATCCTAAGGTGGAAACCAAGCAAACCCCTGCTCCCAAAGGTTACAAACCCTTTTATGTAAGCCATTATGGCCGTCATGGATCTCGTTATCTTTTAGGAGATAGAGATTACAATTGGATTATTAAACTGATGGAGAAGGCTGAAACCGTAAACGGACTCACCCCGTTAGGCCATGACGTGCTCAAAAGACTGAATTTGGTATGGGAAGAGGCCCAGGGACGTGCTGGTGATTTAACTCCCTTAGGCGTTCGTCAGCATCAAGGTATTGCCGAGCGTATGTCGAAGAATTTCCCTGAGGTGTTCCGTGGTCAGCGCAAAGTTTCTGCTCGTTCAACAGTAGTATATCGTTGTGCTATGAGTATGGTTGCTTTTGGCGACCGTCTTAAAGGCTTAAATCCCCAACTTAACATGAGTTATGAGATGAGTGATAAGTATATGTCTTATCTCAATTATCATTCTGATCGTTCAAACGCTTTCACTCATGGCAAAACAGGTCCTTGGGTAGAGGAGTATCGTAAGTTTGAAGAGGCTCAGGTTCAGCCTAATCGTCTTGTAAGCTCATTATTCTCTAATGCCGACTTTATTCGTTGCGAGGTTAATCCTAACGAATTAATGTGGGGATTGTATTGGATTGCTGTAGATATGCAAGATATGGAGACCCCTGTTTCATTCTTTGATCTTTTTACCGCTAAAGATATGTTTGACTTGTGGCAATGCGTAAACTATCGTTTCTACATGGGCAATGCCAATCCTTTGGCCAGCAATGGTATTGTGATGGCAAATGCCAAGTCGTTGGTAGAAAATATCCTTGAGTCGGCCGACGCTGCAATTAAAGATCGTTCAATCGCTGCTACCTTGCGCTTTGGTCATGATGGAAATGTAATTCCTTTGTTGGCACTGCTTCAGATTGAGAATTTTGATGTTGCCGTAGCAGGCCCCACTGAGGTTTATAAGCATTGGTGCGATTTCAAGGCCACTCCGATGGCTTCAAATGTTCAGATTGTGTTCTTTGAGAATAAGGCTGGAGATATATTAGTTAAGTTTATGCACAATGAAAATGAGGTTCATGTTCCTGTTAAAACAGACCAATGGCCCTTCTATCATTGGCATGACGTAAAAGACTATTATCAAAAACGTTTGTCTACTCTGCCCTAAGGCATTGCTGTAGTAAACTAATGTCGAATAACGATTTGTGTTCTTAGGCTAATTCAAACATAAAGCTCAATAATACGGGTCAACAAATAAGGACAACAAAAACAACGTGTTATTTTATCCTGTAAGATAACAATGTTGTTTTTGTTGTTGTTCCCTAACTAATGCCGATGTCAGCGTCAGGCGTGAGAAAATCTATTAGCCTATTTCTATGCTTTCTAAATCTTCTGGCACGATGATGTTACCTTTGAAGTGTTCAGCTGCTTCACGCGTATAGTTTACTTTACGTGTGGAAATTGTTTTTTCCTCTGTATGATAAAGAATCAGATGCTTTATCCCTAGTTCCTCCGCTAGTTTTCCAGCGTCAAGTGCAGTGCTATGGTTCTTTTCGTATGGTTTGAACACATCGCGGTCAGCATATAGGCAAAAAGCTTCGCACATCATCCAGTCGGCCTTTTCCACATACTTCCGATTAAGCGGGTTATAGGGTTCATCGCCAAGGCAAGCGAGCACTGTTCCATTGGGCAATTCGGCACGGAAGCCAAATTGTTTCTCTTTGGTTGAATGTATGTCGAAGCAAGTAAGCTGTATGTCGCCCACCTCAAAGCGGTCGCCATCCATCAGTTCATGATACACTATGCGCTCGTCTACCTTATCCAGTTGTTTCTTGGCAAGCACCAGATTGTTTATGGTATGAATAACCCTCATTACCTTATCGTTGCCATAAACATGCAGCTTGCCCACGTATTCTTTACACTGTGCCACCATACGTATTACCCAAACCACGCCCAATATATGGTCGGTGTGGGCATGGGTAACGAAGAGGTGGTGAATGTCAGAAATAGAGATGTTAGCTTTTCTTAGTTGGGCCAGTATGCCGTTTCCTCCGCCAGCATCTACCAGCAGTCGGGTGTTGTCTGTTTCAAGCACAAAACACGTATTGTAAATGTGTGATACCAGGGCATTGCCCGTTCCGAGCATTGTTATCTTATTCATTGCGTATTAAGATTCTCTTTTTTGAAACCGAGATCGCTATGCCTTCAATAATTTGTTTAATTCATTATCCAGCGCATCCAGTTCTGCCTCCTTTGTTGCCCAACTGGTTACAAAGCGGCAAATAATTTCGTCGTCGCTCTTTCTTTCCCATATTTCAAAAGCTACATTCTTTGATAGCGCATCAAATAGGGTGGGAGAGAGGCTGACAAATTGCTGATTGGTGGGCGAGTTGTAGGCTATTTTGATGCCGTGCTTTGTGAAGATGCTACGTATGCGTATAGCCATATCAATGGCATGTTTCGAGATCTTGAAATAAAGATTATTGGTAAAGAGCGTATCGAACTGAATGCCCAACATACGTCCCTTTGCCAGCAGCGCTCCATGACGTTTTACATTGGTGAAGAAATATTTAGGAGCCTTCATTCCCGAGAACACTACAGCCTCGCCCATCATTGCTCCCACCTTTGTGCCGCCAATGTAGAACACGTCGCAATGTTTAGCCAAGATCGGTAAGTCATAGTCGCAAGCCTCCGACATCAGTCCGTAGCCCAATCTCGCTCCATCAATGAAAAGCTTCAGCTGATATTTCTGACAAGTGGCATACAGCTGTTCCAATTCTGTCTTTGTGTATACCATGCCAAACTCGGTGGGCATAGAGATGTAAACCATGCCAGGCTGCACCATGTGCGCATGCGTTTCATCGGCCAAGAACGTATCCATATAGGCCGACAACGTTTCTGAGCTCAGCTTGCTGTCGTCTGAGGGCAGCGTTATCACCTTATGTCCGAAGGCTTCAACGGCGCCCGACTCGTGCACCTCAATATGTCCTGTCTCTACGCAAATCACGCCCTCGCATCCCAAGAGCACCGAGTCGATAACCGTAGTGTTTGTTTGCGTTCCGCCCACCAAGAAAAACACGTCAGCGTTCTCGTTGTCCACCGCTTTGCGTATCTTCTTTTTAGCTGCTTCGGTATAAGGGTCAAATCCATACCCAGGTGTTTTGTCGTTGTTAGTTTTGCTCAGAGCCTCTAATATCTCTGGCAACATACCATTGTTATAGTCGCTTTGAAATGAAATCATATCTTTAAAACCAGTTCTATTTACTTAATACCTTTGTTCAATATCATCTGCAAAGTTACAGTTTTTCGTATGAGCAGAAAAACATATTCGCAGCTTTTCTTCTCTTGTTTTATTTTTCTTTTCGAAATAAAGCAAACTGTGGTGCTGCTTGTGCGTTTGTGTTTCTTTGTTCAATTACAATCGGCTCTATAGATCTAATTGGTCTAATTGGTATTATGAGTAGTATTATGTTATAGCTTGATTAGTCAAATAGTTTGAATTAGATTGATTACTCTTGGCGGTTCGATGCAGTGAATGCATTGAACCGCCTAATCGTATCTTAAAAGATGGAGGAGAAGTCGTCGTTTATTGTCGTTTCCCCGAATGGGTACCACTATCTTCGGCTGCTGTTAGGACGAAGTGTCTTGATATGGAATAACGCCATCAGAATCAATCGGATTGTTCCCCTTGCCTTGTTTGCCGTCATAGTCCACAGACGGTTAATCATCGTTTATTGGAAGCGTAATTTTGAGGACCATCTTATACTGCTTTCAAGACTCTTCCGTAAAGTGCAAATACCTCATTGGCTTTCTTACGAAAGTCAATGTAGTCTTGTATAGCTTTGTTCTTGAAAGATCTGTATCCCTCTCCAAAGGTCTGTGTATTAACAAATAAACTAACAAAACTAAAAAATGTTCTTATAAAAACAGTTCTTGCAGTATTATTCGTATTTATGTACTTTCCTAATAATGGCATTTGCTATGTCCAGGAAATAATCAACGTCTTCTTTCTTTACATTGCTGTCATGTTTGACGTTATTGTCTTGATATTTATAAAAACTATGTAGAAACTGAGTAATTGAGGTCACAACTTCTGTAGTAGCACCTTTTGACTTCAAAAACTGTTTGAGAGGCTTCTCTTGATTTTCAAGAACATTTTTATTTCCAATCACCTCTTGTAGATACTGTTCCATAGAAAGTCGAATGTTATCCAAAGTAGTGCGGTTACTGCCTCCTACATTAATGTTCTGAACAGCTTCTTCATACAGACATTGACTCTTTGGATGGCTCTCTAAAGAACTTCCCACCATTTTCAACTTCTCTATAGTCTTCATGTTGTCATTTGCATTATAGAAAGCTTCCAATGTTGCATTTATTTCGGCATCAGCCTCTTTTGCAGTATATAGTTTAGTAGGATATACTGTCAAATCCTTTCCATTGTTACTTTCATTTACTCGGCTTATACAGTTAAGAGACTCCAGCAAAGTTTTTACCTTGCTAGAGTCAACCATATTGAGAAGGAATACTTTAATGTATTCCTTCCCAAACATTTCTTTTATTTCTGTTCTAAATTTTAAGGGCATGTTATTTCAGTTTCCAATTCTCCCATTTACCTACAACATTCTTTGATGATATGATAGTTGGCGTCTGTGGCTTGCTGTTTATGACGATAGCCTGCTGACTAACCTTCTCTGTAACGAAATCGCCAAGCTGCTTTAGAGTTACATCGCCCTTGGTGTCTTTCAATTCTTTGAGAAGATAATAGGTGAAGAGACCATGCCCTTCTTTCTTATACGGATAAGCAGTCTCGTCGCCTTGGGCAGCGGAGAATACCACCATATTACCAATTGGCTCGCCTCGGTTTGCTTTTAAAGCGATACCACGTGCAGATGCCAACATGCCACCTTCACGTTTTGCACCACTGAAACATGCATCAAGGAATACAGTAACCCCTTCTGATGGAACTGAACCAAGGTCTTTATAAAGTTGCTCCAAAGGATAGCCTGTACTTACGTCACTTCCGTAACCATCAACAGGAAGCATGTATGCATTCTTTGACGCTTCGTCTGGTATGCCGTGACCTGCATAATAAACGATAGCCTTAGCTTCTCCTTTCCGAGTTTCAAGAACTTTAGTCAACCAGCCAATCTCATGTTTCATGTCGTTGAGCGTAGCATTTACGGCAAGGTGAAGATTCTCTTCGGGAAGTCCCAAAACATTTTTGCAATACTCTGCAAAGATTTTACCATCATTAGCAGCGAAAGGAACGCCAACCTCCTTGTTGTAAGACTCGTTGGCGATAACAATAGCAAATGTGTTGTTCGCCTTTACGGAAGCTACAGCAGGCACCTTGTCAACATCTGAAGTCAAAGAAGCAACTTGAATATCGAAACTCTTGCTTTCTAGTTCTGTTTCGTTAACTTCAATCTTGTTTGATGCCATCGTCTGGTTCAGTTGCAAATCGATATGTTTGTTTTGAGCGTATTTACCATACTTTTCACATACTTTGATGTCGATTGGAATACTATTCCCCTTGTATTCATTGTTTACAATCAACTGATACACAAGTGACTTAGTTGCACCACCAACTAATGTTGGAAAGGTTTCTCTGGCACCAGCATCATTCATAACGAAAACGCCCTTTGGAACTAAGCATTCTACAGATACATTCTCTGCATTACTGGGTAGGAGGTTTTGAAGAAGCAATTGTAAATCGAAAGCCTCTTTCTTCTTCAATGTACTGCCGTTAGCGGAAGTTATAGCATAGTCTACTACCTCCACCTTTGGAGCGGAGAATTCCTTTGTTGCTACAGCTAACTCAATTGGGTCTGTACCAAATCCATGTGGCTCATTAACCTTTACCACTAAGTCTGCCTTTCCGTTCTTTATATTCGTGTCGGCTGTTAATGGAATTCTAACTGTCATAGTCTGTCCAGCTCCAATTGTTGATAAATCAACAGACTTAAGTACAAGCCCATCAACATTGTCTGCTGATAATGCGCTTGCTATGCATCTACTTGCTGCACCTTTACCCATATTGGTCACCTTGAACTCAATGTAACAGTCTTCGCCTCCATCAATGGCATTGTTGCCATTCGGATCAATGAATTTGACGGAATTAGAAGCTATTTCAAGAATCGGAGGACGACTGGGGTCGAAGTTGTCGATAGGTTGCACTGGCGCAGAAGGTCTATTTAATCCTGAACTATTTCTACAATCTACGGCATAGGCATGGGCTTCTCTCATACCTTGCTGCTCTGCTTTGGTAAACCACTTGAGAGCCTCGGAATAGTTCTTCCCGACGCCTTCACCATAGTAGTACATCCATCCGAGGAAATAAGATGCAGCAGCATAACCGCCATCACTTGCCTGTGTGAACCAAGGCGCGGCTTGATTGTAATTTTGCTTTGCGCCATTTGCACCATTGGCGTAGCTCCATCCCATTAGGTACTGGAAATGGGCATCGCCCGAATTGGCTTTCGCCCGAATCTCCTCAAGAGACTGAGCGCTGACCTTTATGCATAAAAGCATCAAGGTCAATACGAACATTAATTTTTTCATATTTTTATATTTAAAGTTGATTATTCGTTTTCAGATAAAATGTCTTTCTACCTCATCTTAGTGATTTTCGTATCTTGTTTAAAGTCATGATCCTCTCCAAATTAACCACTTGCTGAGTTTACGTTCAAATGGCTGTAAAGTTCATCATCTACATCATTCATATACTTTTTTGTATGTTGCTGAATTTTATCTTGCGCACTTTTGCTAGTTACTAGAGACTTATCTCTTTTCTATATTTCAAGATAGTCCTTGATAGCTTTTATGTTACTGTTATGTCCTTTCATTTCTTATGGTTTTATAGTTAATATTCTTTCCTCAATTTTCACGTCATCGCTCTTTCTGGTATCTACGAGCCATTTGGCTAATGTCTTATATGGCACGTAGCGCATGCCTATATCATTTTTGCTGACCTTATCCGCAACCATATATATAGGATGAGTGGCAAAAATAAGATACAGCGTCTCAAACTCTGGCTTTTC
>CAKQFW010000099.1 GCA_934230965.1 uncultured Prevotella sp. | reverse complement strand
GACGAGGGTGCCGACGTGGCCATTGGCTCGCGCTATGTCAGTGGCGTAAATGTGGTAAACTGGCCCATTGGCCGTGTGCTGATGAGCTATTTTGCCTCAAAATATGTTCGCTTGGTAACGGGCTTCAATGTGCACGACACCACGGCGGGCTTTAAGTGCTACAAGCGCCGCGTGCTCGAAACCATACCCCTCGACCAGGTGCGCTTCAAGGGCTACGGCTTCCAGATAGAGATGAAGTTTACGGCCTACAAGATAGGCTTTAAGATAAAAGAGGTGCCCGTTATTTTTGTCAACCGTCGCGAGGGCACCAGCAAGATGAGCGGCGGCATCTTTGGCGAGGCTTTCTTTGGGGTGATGCGCTTGCGCTGGGACGGATGGTTCCGCAAGTATCCGAAGATGCCAGCCAATGCCTAAAACTGCATACATATACAACAAGATGAATAAATATGGAAAAAGCGTTGTTTTAAGTAAAATCGGCTAAGAATTTTCGATTTACTTGAAGACAACGCTTTTTGCTTACACTAAATCTTAACGCCTGTTAAAAAGCCTCCTGCTTTCTGATTTGCCCCATTTCAGACCCTGATATGGGCCGAATCAGACTGTGATATGGGCCTTTTCACAACGTGAAATGGGCGCTTTCAGATCGTAATTTGGCCCCTTTCAGATTGTAATTTGCCCCCTTTCAGAAAACGCCCTAATGCCCGCTAACTATGAATAAATATACAGTTTTATCAGTTCTCCTTGTGCTTGTGCTTTCAATGCTTGGCATAGCCCTTCCTGTTCAAAGTCAGAACAAGAAGCAGCACACGATATACCTGCAAGGCACGGTGAAAGATTCGTTCACAAAGGTTATGCTGAAGGCACACGTTACTGTGATGGATGCCGACAGCACCGTGGTCGATACCACCACCGCCTGGCAGTGGAATCGCGATGGCGGCTGGTATCTTCAGGTGCCCGCACGGCCTGGCAAACTTATCATCAAGGGCGAGAGCGAGGGATATGAAACGGGCTATCTCGACTTCAACATACGCAACATTGCCCGCAACAGAAACTTTACGGTGCCGCCCGTGCTGCTAAAGAAAAAGGCCGACGACGACATATACAAAGACGTAAACCTTGATGGCGTGGTGGTGACGGGCACCAAGATAAAGATGACCTATCGTGGCGACACCATTGTGTATAACGCTTCGGCCTTCAACCTGCCCGATGGGTCGATGCTCGACGCCCTCATACGGCAGATGCCGGGTGCCGAACTGAAGAGCAATGGCGACATCTACATCAATGGGCAGAAGCTCGACTATCTCTTGCTCAACGGCAAAGACTTTTTCAAGGGAAACAATAAGGTGATGCTCGACAACCTGCCTTACTACACGGTAAAAGACCTAAAGGTGTATCATAAGGCCACTGAGAAGAGCGAGATGCTGGGCGAAAATGTTGAGAAGAAAGATTATGTGATGGACGTAAACCTGAAACGTGACTATAACCGCGGTATGATGGGAAACATTGGGGTGGCTGGCGGCACCAAAGACAGGTGGCTGGCAAGACTCTTCGGCCTGTATTATGACGACCACACGCGCCTGTCGCTCTTTGCCAATGCCAATAATGTGAACGAAACGCAAACGCCTGGAACCGAGGGCGACTGGCAACCTTCAAATATGCCTCAGGGGCAAACTACCACCCGACTGGTGGGCCTACACCTCGACACAGAAGATAAAAACAAGGTGGTGACCGATAATGTTGACCTCACCGCCACCTGGACCGACGCTGTAGACGAAACACGGTTGGCCAGCGAGTCGTTCGCCACTGGCGGCAACATCTTTCGACGCTCAACCAACTATAACCGCCAGCGCGACTTCAGAACCAGCTTTCAAAACAACCTACGCTTGCGCATAGGACAGGTGGGTATGACCTCGTGGACATCGGCCGATTATAGCAATGGTCGCAACTCGGCTCACAGCCGTAGCGCCACCTACGATGCCGACCCTTCGGCCTATGGCGATATTCGTGCCGTGCTCGACTCTACCTTTGCTGCCAATGCTAACCCACTACTTAGCATGCTGGCCAACCGCTCGCAAGCCATGTCGTATAGTCGCTACCGTTCGTTCAGCGCCAATCAGCAGCTATGGGGCTTTTATAAGTTGCCGTGGGGCGACCGCATCGAACTAAACTTTGATGGCGCTTACAGCCAGTCGAAGCCTAACGACAGCCATAGCCTGACACGCAACGAATATATGAAAACGCAAGAGGATGACGCCCGACACGTGTTTGCCGACCGCCATGCCAACAGCTATCAGTACAAAACGGCTCTCAGCTATTCGGTTACGCTGCCTATGGGCTTCTACTTCAAGTTAACGGCTGGCTATCAGCAAAACCGCTCGGCCAACAACAACCTAAACTATCGCCTCGACCGTTTGGGTGGACGCTGGGCCGACATTGCTGCCAGCATGTGCCACGAATTGCCGTCGACGCGCGACTCGCTGCTTCGGGCTCTTGATGCCGACAATAGTAGCCACTACGTAAACCTAAAGCGCACATATAACACGCAGGCTGTTATCAATTTTAATAATAATGATAACACATTGTTTTTCACAATGATGCTGCCGCTGAAATGGCAAAACGAGAAGCTCTGTTATCAACAGGCTGCGCTCGACACGGTGGCCTCGCGTCATAATATGCTGTTCAACCCTGGCGTCAGCGTGTTCTACAATGGCGAGAAACTGATGTATAGCGCCTCTTATTTCCTCACCTCGTCGCTGCCACAGTTTACGGCCCTCATGCCCGTTAGCAACGACCTCAACCCTCTGGCAGTGTGCATCAGCAATCCTAATCTTAAACGCTCGGTGTCGAGCAATATCTCTGCCGACATCAGCTTCCGTCGTAAACGTCATCAGCAGAATGTGTCGCTGGGCTTGGGCATAAACACTACGCGCAACAATATGGGCACGCGCACCACCTACAACCGTGCCACGGGCGCCTACACCTATATGAACGATAATGTGAAGGGTGGAAACTGGTCGGTAAACACATGGAGTGGTTTTACACGAACTCTTGATAAGGCGCAACATCTTACTATCGACCAGCGCCTGTCGTACAACTATAGCCGAAGCACCGACTTTGACATTGCTTACGACGAGGCGGCCACACAGCTCAGTAGGGTAAACACGTCGGTGCTGGGCGAGAAACTGATGTTCAACTATCAGAAGAACAACTTTAACGCCTCGTGCAGCGGAAACCTGTCGTGGCGACACAGCACCAGCAACCGTGCCAACTTTGAAACGCTGAACACCTACGACTTCGACTATGGCGTCACGCTGTCGTGTCGTCTGCCTCTCGACATCACCCTCGCGACCGACCTGCGACAATATAGCCGTCGTGGCTATGGTGAGCACTCAATCAATACCGACGATTTGGTGTGGAACGCCTCGCTCTCTCGCTCGTTTGCCAAGGGCAAATGGGTGCTGAAGGCCGATGTGTTCGACCTCTTACACCAACTGTCGAACACCACCTATACCGTGAACGCGCAAGGGCGCACCGAGGTGTGGCACAACACCATACCCAGCTATGGCATGCTGCAGCTAAGCTATAAATTCAATAAAATGCCTAAGGGAAAGAAAAAGTAGGGGGGGAGAGTAACAGGTAGGTTATAGAGAGAGGTCTCAAAAAAAGTCGCTGCATTTTGATTTTGCCATTTGTTTAAAAAGCAAAGCCAAATGCAGCGACGGTTATCTTTTTCCTTAAATCGTAATCTCTGCCGAGCCGAAGCAGCGGTGATGGTCTTCGTCATACACCACGCAGAACTGTCCGGGCGCCACGCCCTGTATCAGCTCTTCAGCATGTACGATGAACGAGGCATCGCCAGTGCGTTCAAGGGTGGCGGGATGATATTCGGGCGTGTGGCGTATCTTGAAGCGCACGCGCACGGTATCTTGTCCCTCCCACGGGTTCTCGGTAAGGAAGTGGAAGTCGTGAATGGGGAAGTCTTTCTTGTAGGCGGTGCGAGGTTCGAAGCCCTTGCTTACATACAAGATATTGCGCTCCATATCTTTCTTCACGGCATACCACGGCCCACCGCCGAAGCCCAAACCATGACGTTGCCCAATGGTGTGGAACCACAGTCCGCGGTGTTGTCCTATCTTGCGTCCTGTCTCCAGTTCCAGCACGTCACCAGGTCGTTCGCCCAAGTATCGGCGAATGTAGTCGTTATAATTTATTTTTCCCAGGAAGCAGATGCCTTGCGAGTCTTTGCGTCGGGCGTTGATAAGATGTTCGCGCTCAGCAATGGCGCGCACCTCGTCTTTCATATAATGACCTATGGGGAAGATGGCTTTGCGCAGCTGCCAGTCGTATATCTGCGCCAAGAAGTCGGTTTGATCTTTCACAGGGTCGGGACTGGTGACCAGCCATTTCTTGCCATCAATGATCTCGGTTTGCGCATAGTGGCCAGTGGCAATAAGGTCGTAGTTGTGTCCCATCTTCTCGTTGAAGGCCCCAAACTTGATGAGGCGGTTGCACATCACGTCGGGGTTTGGGGTGAAGCCCGCGCGCACCTTGTCCATGGTGTATCGTGTCACCTCGTTCCAGTATTCTTGGTGGCAGTCGATAACCTGCAGGTTGCAGCCATAGCGTTTAGCCACGGCCGTAGCCATTTCAAGGTCTTCTTCCGACGAGCAGTCCCATTCTTCCTGTTCCTCGGGGCCTATCTTTATATAGAAGCAGTCGGGGTGCAGCCCCATTTGTGCCATCTCGTATACCACGACCGAACTGTCGACACCGCCCGAAAGCAGCACGGCAATTTTCTTATCAGCCAAGTTCTCGTTCATGTAATTTCCTTTTTCCTTTTTATCTCATATTTGAGCAAGCGTAATCTCCTCATCAACTTGTCTCTTCGTCACCAATCTCCTAGTCAACTCGTCACTCGTCACTCGTCAACTTACTTATTCAGATAACGTTCTGCCTCAAGCGCTGCCTTGCATCCGCTACCCGCTGCCACAATGGCTTGGCGGTAGGTGGGGTCGGCACAGTCGCCAGCGGCAAATACGCCAGGAACATTGGTGCAAGGCGACTGGCCTTGCGTCTTGATGTATCCTGTTTCGTCCATCTCTATCCAGGGCTTGAACACGTCGGTGTTTGGCTTATGGCCAATAGCCAAGAAGAAACCGTCGATAGCCACATCGTAGTGTTGCTCGTCGGTCTCGCCTTTGCGCTTCACCAGGTGTACGCCTTCAACCTTCTCTTCGCCGAAGAGACCTGTGGCGTTGTGCTCGTACAATATTTCTATCTTCTCGTTCTCTTCAACGCGACGTCGCATCACGTCAGAGGCGCGCAGATAGGGCTTACGAACAATCATATACACCTTTTGGCAGAGGCCAGCAAGGTAGGTAGCCTCTTCGCAAGCCGTGTCGCCACCGCCCACTACGGCCACGGTTTTCTTGCGAAAGAAAAAGCCGTCGCAAGTGGCACAGGCGCTCACACCGCCTCCGTTATATTTGCGCTCGTCGTCAAGGCCCAAGTATTTGGCCGAGGCTCCTGTGGCAATAATCACGGTGTCGGCCTCCAGTACGCCATCGTCGGTGGTGATGGTGTAGGGTGCTTTTGAAAAGTCGACAGCCGTTATCATGCCTCCGCGAATGTCGCATCCAAACTTGGTGGCCTGCTCTTGCAGATCCATCATCATCTGGTTTCCGTCAACGCCTTCGGGGTATCCGGGAAAGTTCTCTACGATGGTGGTCTGTGTGAGCTGTCCGCCCATCTGCATGCCACAGTAAAGCACGGGGCTCATGTTTGCGCGTCCGGCATATATGGCGGCGGTGTATCCCGCGGGGCCGCTACCAATGATGAGGCAGCGAATGTGTTCTTTGTTGTCCATAGGATAGTTGTTGGGGGTGTGTTATGTCATAATCAATAATGGCGCGTTTAGCGCTTAGCATATAGCGTTTAGCGTTGCGTGCTGCGTGCTGTTAGGCGTTCAGCAGCTCTTCTACGGCCTTGTCAATGGTGTCGAAGCTGGTGGTGGGCTCAAAGCGTGCCACTACCTGTCCTTTCTTGTTGATAAGAAATTTGGTGAAGTTCCATTTTATGTCGGCCTTCTGAGCATAGTCGGCATCGGCCTCGCTCAGCATCTTTTCCAGCACGGGGGTGAGTTTGTGATCAGGATTAAAACCCTCAAAGCCCTTTTGTTCTTGCAAGAAGAGGAAGAGTGGGTCGGCATCGGGGCCGTTTACCTTCACTTTCTTAAAGCGTGCAAACTCGGTGCCATAGTTGAGCTTGCAAAAGTTATGTATCGACTCGTCGGTGCCAGGTGCTTGCTGGCCAAACTGGTTGCAAGGGAAGTCGAGCACCTCGAAGCCTTGTGCATGATATTTTTCATACAGTTTTTCCAGTTCTTCATACTGGGGAGTGAAACCACACTTTGTGGCTGTGTTTACGATGAGCAGCACTTCGTTAGAAAACTCTTTCAGCGAGATGGTGCCGCCTTTTCTTTCTTTTACCGAGAATTCGTATACCGTTCTCATTTTCTTTTTTATTATTGTTTTATTAATCTCTCTTATGATGTGTGAAGGGTGTGTGGATGCAAAGATACTGATTTTTGATGAAATAGGCAATGTATAGGTGAAAAAGTGTGCCGCAGACTATTTCAATATAAGGTGTAAATAACTTAGAAACAAGTTGAAAACAACAAAAAACAACAAAGGAACAACACTGAACAACGTCGTGTTACACATAAAGTGTCGTACAGGTTGTTCAGTGTTGTTCCCTTGTTGTTCAGCGTTGTTTATCTATGTGCTAATTACCAAGCCACGTTAAAGCCCACGTTTACGCTGGCGTTAGAGCTGAGAGGTATGCCCTCTTTGCTCTGTTTGCCCAGCAGGTGGTCCATGCCTACGAAGAAGTTCATGCCTTTGGGGTGGAAGTTAACAATCCATCCCATGCTGGTGGTGAAGCTGTTTACGGCAAAGTTGATGCCGCCATCAATCCACTTCAGCGGAGCCACGTTGGCGCTGATACGTCCTTCAGTCCAGCTATATTTGCCATAGAGGTGGGTAGAGCTGAGGACACCAAACTTCAGTTTGCGGTAAACAGGCAAGGTATATTCGCCACCGAGGTTGATGGTAGCGCCTATGCCTGTGGTGCGTTTGCCCTGGTCGCCCTCGTCTTTCAGATTGGCAAAGTCGGCTATTTGGTCGCCATACTTATCCATCTGGTCGTCAACGGTGTTGCCACCCTCATCCTTTACCGATGTATCGCGGAAGCCCTTGAAGGTGAAGCTCTTTGAGCGGTTGGCAGCCTGCACGTTGTTGGTCCAGTTGATAAAGCCCAGGTCGGTAACGGCAGCGCTCACGGTCCAGTCGTCGTTAATCTTATACACGGCGCCCAGGTCGAAGGCCATACCGAAGCCACCCAGCCCCGCACCATCAACGTCAACATCGTCAACCCTGTTATAGGTGCCCTTGTTAGGGTCGTTATATTCTTCTTCGCTTTCAATATAGCTGAAGCC
>CAKQFW010000098.1 GCA_934230965.1 uncultured Prevotella sp. | reverse complement strand
GCTTCAAGATGGGCTTGAACCAACGACCCCCTGATTAACAGTCAGGTGCTCTAACCAACTGAGCTATTGAAGCATTGTTCTGAATTGCGTGTGCAAAGGTAAAGCATTTTTTTGTTTCCTCCAAACATTTTCGAAACTTTTTTCCAACTTTTTTCATTTTAAGGCTAAAAATAGATAAAAAAGTGGGTATTTTCTCTGTTTTACGCGCTTAATGTCGTACTTTTGTACTCGTGAAAGCCGAAAACGGTATTGGCTCTTCCTCTGCACGCCCTATATAATATATTCTGCCGTTCTATATTATATATATAATAAGGTGTAGGCTCGGGCTTCTTGTTCAAAAGTAGCAGCACGAGACAGAGAAACACATAAAAATGAAAAGAACGCAACTGAAGAGGACGTAACAGAATAAAACATAACGTAACAGAACAAAAAACATAACATATAAGTTATACCACCGCAATGAAAAAATTAATTGCCTTGGCCCTGTGGCTGCTCTCGCTGCCGCTGGCCGCACAAAACATGAACGACCACAACTATGACGTGGCCAAAAACCTGGAGGTGTTCAACGCCATATACAAGAACCTCGACTTCATGTATGTTGACACACTGAACGCTACCGACGTGGTGGGCACTGCCATCAACACCATGCTACATAGCCTCGACCCCTACACCACCTACTATCCCGAAGACAAGGCTGCCGAATATAAGGAGATGATGACGGGCAAGTATGCGGGCGTGGGAGCCATCATCAGCTACAACTTTAAAGAAAAGCGCGTGGTGATAAACGAGCCCTACGAGGGTATGCCCGCCGCTGAAGCTGGCCTAAAGAAAGGCGACATCATTCTGAGCATTGATGGCGAAGACATGACCGACAAAACAAACCAGTATGTCAGCGACCACCTGCGCGGCAACCCAGGCACCACGCTCGAGCTAAAGGTGCTGCGCCCCACCACGGGCAAAAAGCTCATCATGAAGATTACGCGCAAAGCCATACAGATGCCCTACTTGCCCTACTACGGCATGAAGGAAGGCGACATCGGCGTCATCAATTACACACAGTTTCTTGAAGGTTCGTCGAAAGACTTCCGTCGCGCCTTCATCGATCTGAAGCAGCGCGGTGCCAAGAAGCTCATCATCGACCTACGCGACAACGGCGGCGGCTCGGTGCAAGAGGCCATCAGCATCTTAAACATGTTCTTGCCTAAGGGCAAGACACTGCTCACCATGAAGGGCAAGATAAAGAACGCCAACCAAACATTTGCCACCACCGTTGAGCCTATCGACACCGTGATGCCCATCGTGGTGCTGGTAAACGAGGCCACAGCCAGCGCCAGCGAGATTACGAGCGGTGCCCTGCAAGACCTCGACCGCGCCGTCATTGTAGGCACACGCACCTATGGCAAGGGCTTGGTACAGGTGCCCAACGTGCCGCTGCCCTATAACGGTAAGCTGAAGCTCACCACCGCAAAATATTACATCCCCAGCGGACGCTGCATACAGGCCATCAACTACAAACACGCTAAAGGCGGATATACCGAGCATGTGCCCGACTCGCTCACACACCTCTTCTACACCGCAGCAGGACGCGAGGTGCGCGACGGTGGCGGCATCAAGCCCGACATTGTGATGAAGGCCGACTCAATGCCTAACATTGCCCTCTATCTCGACCGTGTTGACACCACCAGCGTGCTGCTCAACTACGAGGTAGAATATATGAAGAAGCACCCCAACGTGGCATCGCCCGCCGACTTTGAACTCTCTGATGCCGACTATGACGAGTTTAAGCAAGCAGTGTTGGCCAGCGGTTTCAGCTACGACCGTCTGAGCGAGAAATACCTGAAAGAGCTTGAACGCGTGGCACAGTTTGAGGGCTATTACGATGATGCCAAGGCCGACTTCGAGGCTCTGAAGAAGAAGTTGAGCCATAACCTGGAAAAAGAACTCGACTGGCCCTACAACAAAGAGCACATCAAGCAGCTCATCGCCCTCGACATCATGGCCATATACTATTATCAAAAGGGTGCCATCGAGCACAGTCTGCGCTACGACCCGCAATACAAAGAGGCTGTGCGTCTGCTAAACGCCCCCGACGAATACCGCGCACTGCTCACGCCCAAAGTAAAGGCCGAGAAGAAGACGGTTGACGAAAAGAAGGCCGATGACAAGAAAGCCGAGAAGAAGGCTGAAAAGAAAACAAGCAAGAAAACAAAGAAATAATATCAATCTTTGTTTTATACACACGTCCAATAAGAATCGTTATTTTGCTGGAAGCACCATTTTCACCCCACTTCCAGCAAAATAGCGAACGCTTATTTTGCTGGAAACGCTACTTCTGCCCCACTTCCAGCAAAATAGTGAACGCCTATTTTGCTGAATATTCTATTTTACACTTTAACACGAAACATCACTGCCGCGCTATCAGCAAGCCCGCATACACGGCCAGCAGACCCACAAACAAGCTGAGGGCGGCATAAAGGGCAGCGGTGAGCAGAGCACCGCCACGCAGCAGCGCCAAGTTTTCGTTGCAAAAGGTAGAGAAGGTGGTAAAGCCGCCACAAAAGCCCACGGTAAGAAACAGTTTCAGGCCATTGCCCATACCATCAAGGCGCGCAGCCAGGCCGCACACCAGTCCTATCAACAAGCATCCCACCACATTCACTGCAAAGGTGTGCAGCGGAAAAGCCGTAGCACACTGCTCTTGCACCACACGCGACACCACATAACGTGCCGCCGAACCCAAGGCGCCACCCAGCGCCACCATTATTACCGATTGTATCATTCTGCGTATCTGCGTATAATTGATGTGCAAAAGTAATTAAAACCATGCGAAAAGCAGTCCGATAGATGAAAAAAGATCTCAATTTCAAACAACTCTTCAACAACCACTACCGCGAGTTGTGCCTCTTCGCCACCCACTTCACCGCCGACATTGCCCAGGCCGAAGACCTGGTGCAAGACAGTTTTATGCGACTGTGGGAGAAGGTGCAGCAAGATGGCATTGACGACATTGCTGCCCCACGCGCCTACCTCTTTACCGCCGTGCGCAACGCCTGCCTTATGGCTGCAAGAGCCAAACACATTGAGACCGAGGGCGAAGAGGCTATACAACGCTTAGAGGCCGACCCACAGCTCGCCGTCACCCCCGACACCATGCAGCGGTCGGCCCGCGAAGCCCGCCTCTGGACCGTCATCGATAGCCTTTCTGCCCGTCGTCGCGAGGTGCTGCTTATGATAAAGCGCGATGGCATGACCTATGCCGAGACCGCTGCCGAACTGGGCATCAGCATCAAGACCGTAGAGCACGAGTTGGCCGAAGCCATGCAGCGCCTACGTGGTCAACGCGAAGACATATTATACTGCTTAACATTTTTTTAGTTTCTGCCAATGGGGATATTCTCGTCATACTGCATCTTGTAAACGTATGACAAACAAAAAACACAAGATGAAAACATTAATCCGACCCCTCCTGCTCACGCTCGTGCTGCTGGCCACCACCCTTACCATGGCAGCCAAGACACGCACCGTGCGACAGATGATGGACATTGTAGCACGTGAACAAGGTGTGAGCTTTGTTTACGATGCAGCGCTGCCCCTCGACGTTCCGTTCAATCAGGCAGCGCCCAAGAAGCACAAACTCGACCAGTGGCTCGACGCCCTTTTCCAGCCCATCGGCATCACCTGGACACGCCAGGGCCACTACGTCATGCTGCACCGCAAGACACCTACCGACACAAAGCCCAAAACAGAACCCCAAACCCGACGCGCCACCACACGCTATACGCTGAGCGGCTTCGTGCGCGATTCAGTGGGCGAGTCGCTCATCCGCGCCACCATCTACGACGCTACATCAGGTGCCGCAACCACCACCAATGCCTACGGCTTCTTCAGCCTCACCCTCGATGAGGGCGACCACGATATTAAAGCCTCGTATCTGGGTTATGCCGACAGCCACTTTCGCCTGCACCTGAAAGCCGACGTCAGCCACGACTTTGCCCTACAACCCAACGCCACATTAGGGCAAGTGACGGTAACCGCCGACCGCAACTCGACCTTACTAAACGAGCAAACTGGCCACCGCCAACTAAGAGGCAGCGATATAGGCCGAGGCTTTGCCCTCCTATCATCGCCCGATCTGGTAAAGGCGCTACAGCTCACGTCGGGCGTGGCTCCAGGCGTCGAGCTCATGTCGGGCCTGTATGTGCATGGCGGCGGCAACGATGAAAACCTGTTCTTGCTCGATGGCACACCACTCTATCAGGTAAACCATACGTTAGGTTTGTTCTCTGCCTTTAACACCGACATCGTAAAGCGTGTCGACTTCTACAAAAGCGGTTTCCCCGCACGCTATGCGGGCCGACTATCATCAGTAACCGACGTGCGCACCAAAGATGGCGACCTCACCCACACCCACGGCGGCTACTCGATAGGCACGCTCGACGGACGCTTTTGGCTCGAAGGCCCTATTGGTCAAGGCCACCGCACCTCTTACGTCTTTGGCCTACGCCGCAGTTGGCTCGACCTGCTCACCACCCCCATCTTCGCACTCGTCAACAAAGGTAATGACGAAAAGGTGTCGCTGGGCTACCTGTTTTACGACATGAACGCAAAACTCTCGCACATCTTTTCTAATCGTAGTCGACTGTCGCTAAGCCTCTATAGCGGACGCGACCGCTTCAGCACCAAAGACGACAGCTATTTTGAATACTCCACCGACGCGAACGGCAACATCTTGAGCGACCACGACATCACGCGCATGAACATGAGATGGGGCAACCGCAACGTGGCCCTCAACTGGAACTATGTGTTCTCGCCCAAGCTCTTTGCCAACTTCAACGCCACGTTCACCCAAAACTATTCGCGTTACAATTATACCGACGACGACAGTTATGGCAAGAAGGGCGAGAAGCAGGTGAGCTACCTCTCGCACGGATACCGCTCAATGATATACGACACGGGAGCCGATGCACAGTTCGACTACCGTCCTTCATCGCGCCACCACATACGCTTCGGCACAGCCTACACCTGGCACGTATTCAGGCCACAAACCCAGGCGCAACGCAGCGTCGTGGGCACCGCCGAAAAGACCGACACCATCAGCACCTCGGGCAGCAACCGCAACGTGTCGCACGAGCTGAACCTCTTTGCTGAAGACTCGTGGCGACTGGCCCCGCAGTGGAGCCTTAACGCGGGTTTCAACGCCAGCCTGTTCAACACCGATGCCAAAACATTTATGCGCTTCGACCCACGTTTGGCCATGCGCTGGCAGATGAGTCGCACCATGGCCGCCAAGCTGTCTTACACCATGATGACGCAATATGTGCACCGCATCACCAACTCGTTTCTCGACCTGCCCACCGACTATTGGGTGTCTACCACCGCCAAGCTTGAACCCATGCGGGCGTGGCAACTCACCGCGGGCCTGTATGCCGAGCCATCAAGCCACCTAAGCCTGTCGGTTGAAGCTTATTATAAACAAACAAACCACATGTTGCAATATGCCTCATGGGCAGGAATAGAGCCACCCGCCGACCACTGGGACGAGAACGTGATGGACGGACGTGGCAAAGCCTACGGCATAGAGGCCGATGTGCATTATCACACCACGCGCCTCGATGTGGCAGCAGCCTACACGCTGTCGTGGAACAAGCGCCACTACGACGAGTGGTACGACGGATGGTTTGCCGATAAGTTTGACAACCGCCACAAGCTAAACGTCACCATGCAGTGGGCCGTAACCAAGAAGATAAACCTCACTGCCGCCTTCACCATGCGCAGCGGAAACCGCATGACGGTGCCCACACAGATAGCGCCCATGCCCGACACCCCCGGCGGCAGCAATAAGTATGGCAACTATAGCTACGATGTTAACACCTACATATACGAGCGCCCCAACAACGTGTCGTTGCCCATGTATCACCGTCTCGACCTGGGTGCCGACTTCCACCACACCACCAAGCACGGCCACGAGCGCATCTGGAACGTAAGCATCTACAATGCCTATTGTCACCTCAACGCCATGTATGTAGAGCTAAAGCAAGACTGGAACGGCAGTGCTCTCAGAGCTAAGGCGCCTGGCTTCATCCCCATCATGCCATCGGTAAGCTACACCATAAAATTCTAATTCACCCCTCATCATCATTTAAACAAACCATCATTATGTTTATGAACACAACAAACATTCGCAATATATTTCGAGCTTCTATCTTAAAGGCTCATCTCGTTCACATAGTGGGCATCGTGGCGGTGGTTGCCGCTGCCATGACTACCGCCTCGTGCGAAGACCATTTTGACATAGGAAAGATTGAGGGCGAGCCCAAAATAGTGATGTACTGCATGCCCTCCTGTTCCGACACCACCATCATATCTTTGGCCGAAAGCATACCCGTGAACACGAAACCGTCAGAACTAACAACGCCACACCGATTGTCTGATGCCACTGTTATCTACCGCCTAAACGGTGTAGAACAGAAGGTAGAAAACCTGGGCAAAGGCGAATATCGCGTAGTGGCCAAACAAAAGGCGGGCGATGTGATACGCATAAAAGCCAGCCATGCGGGGCTACCCGATGCCGAGGCGGTGACGGTGATACCCGAAACCGTGGAGGCCGAGATTGTGAGCATGGCCGATGTGCGTGCCGACGCTGATGGCGATGGCGACTTTCGCGACTATGTGCAGCTGTCGGCCCGCTTCACCGACGACCCCAAGACAAAAGACTATTATGCTGTGCGCGTGAGGGCCGACTACCGTTTCTATTGTAAAGACGGCACCATCATAGTAGGCGACAACAACTTTGATGATGACAACAACCAGGCACCAACGGTCGATGATGACGATGAGGTAACACCGCCAAAGGGCTATTACCTGGCAACCTCGCAGAGCTACATACGCTGGCAGGAGCTGAACATACAGAACGAGCCGCTGCTCAAGCCCTTGACCAATGCCGACAGCGACTTCGGCTTTGAGCGCAACTTCTATCAGAACTTCTACATCTTCGACGACTCCAGCTTGCACTCGTCGTCATACACGCTACACCTCAACGTGCCGAAGGAGGCGACAGGAGGCGTTTGGGGAAAAGAATCTTTCTACGCCACAATAAGATATAAGGTGGTGATGTATAAAATATCTGAAACCGCCTACCGCTTCTTTAAAGGCATGAACGACTTAGATGGCAACGACTTCGCCACCTACGGCTTCTCACAAATAGCCGCCACCCCCACCAACGTAGAAGGAGGCCTGGGCTTCGTGGGCGGATATAGTTCGGGAAAAGGAAAGTGGAAGCAATACGAAGACTAAGGTGCCCATTATGAATTAAGAATTGAACAAGGCGAAGCCCCATTATGAATTATGAATTATGAATTATGAATTAAACCACGTTTTCCGTCATTATCGCCACGACGCGCTCAACCCATCACGCGCCTACCGCCAGTTTGCCGAGGCTACAGGTTTACGTGCCCGTGCCACCCGCCTCAGAATATGGTTCTCGGCTGCGGCCGCCACCCTTGTGCTGGCCGTGGCAGGAGCAGTGGTATGGATGCAACAAGCCACAGGGCAGACGCTATACGAAAGTGGCAACACGCCGCTGGCCCTCGTCTTGCCCGACGGCTCACAAGTAACCTTGCAGCCCCACTCGCAGCTGGCCTACAACGGCGATAGTTGCCGAAAC
>CAKQFW010000097.1 GCA_934230965.1 uncultured Prevotella sp. | reverse complement strand
GTTATCATGCTGGCTGGTGGCGTGGGCTACGGCACCAAGCGCGACTGCCTGAAGAAGGAGCCCCAGAAGGGCAACAAGGTAGTGGTGGTAGGTGGCGACAACTACCGCATTGGCCTGGGTGGCGGCTCGGTATCGTCGGTAGACACTGGTCGCTACAGCAACGGCATCGAGCTGAACGCCGTGCAGCGTGCCAACCCCGAGATGCAGAAGCGTGCCTACAACCTGGTGCGTGCCCTGTGCGAGGAAGACGTAAACCCCGTGGTAAGTATTCACGACCACGGTTCGGCCGGACACCTCAACTGCTTGTCAGAGCTTGTTGAAGAGTGTGGTGGCGAGATAGATATGAGCAAGTTGCCCATTGGCGACAAGACCCTCTCGGCCAAAGAAATTATTGCCAACGAGAGTCAGGAGCGTATGGGCTTGCTCATCGACGAGAAGCACATCGACCACGTGCGCCGCATTGCCGAGCGCGAGCGTGCACCGCTGTATGTGGTGGGCGAAACCACGGGCGATGCTCACTTCTCATTTGTTCAGGCCGACGGCGTGAAGCCCTTCGACCTGGATGTGGCTCAGATGTTTGGCCACTCGCCCAAGACCGTGATGCGCGACGAGACCGTAGAGCGCACCTATGAAAATGTAACCTATACTGAAAAAGATATTGACCAGTATGTAAGCCGTGTGCTGCAGCTGGAGGCTGTGGCCTGCAAAGATTGGCTCACAAACAAGGTAGACCGCTCGGTAACGGGCAAGATTGCACGCCAGCAGTGCCAGGGACAGATACAGTTGCCGCTGAGCGACTGTGGCGTGGTGGCCCTCGACTATCGTGGCGAGAAAGGTATCGCTACGGCTTTGGGTCATGCTCCGCAGGCTGGTTTGGCATCGCCCGAGGCTGGCAGCGTGCTGTCGGTGGCCGAGGCGCTGACCAACATTGTGTGGGCTCCGCTGGCCGATGGCATGAAGAGCCTCTCGCTCTCTGCCAACTGGATGTGGCCCTGCCGCTCGCAGAAGGGCGAAGATGCTCGCCTCTACTCGGCTGTAAAGGCGCTGAGCGACTTCTGCTGCGACCTCAACATCAACGTGCCTACGGGTAAAGACTCGCTCTCGCTCTCGCAACAGTATCCTAACGGCGAGAAGATTATCTCTCCGGGAACCGTTATCGTGAGCGCTGGTGGCGAGGTGAGCGACGTGAAGAAGGTGGTATCGCCCGTGCTGGTGAACGACAAAAACTCTTCGCTCTATCATATCGACTTCTCGTTCGACGAGCAGGCCCTTGGCGGTTCTGCCTTCGCACAGAGCCTGGGCAAGGTGGGCAGCGACGTGCCTACGGTGAAAGATGCCGAATACTTTGCCGACTGCTTCAACGCTGTGCAAGACCTTATTAAGAAGGGCTGGGTGATGGCTGGCCACGATATCTCGGCTGGCGGTTTAATTACCACCCTGCTTGAGATGTGCTTTGCCAACACTGAGGGCGGTATGCACATTAACCTGCACGACATTGTGGGCGACGACATGGTGAAGGTGCTGATGGCCGAGAACCCTGGCGTAGTGATACAGGTAAGCGACAAGCATAAAGACGAGTTTAAGAAGTATATGGAGGAGGCCGGCATCGACTTTGCCAAGATAGGCTATCCTACACCTAACGAGCGCACCATCGTGGTGAAGAAGGACAACTATGAGCACACCTTCGACATTGACGCTCTGCGCGACGAATGGTATAAGACATCATGGCTGCTCGACCGCAAGCAGAGCTTTAACGGCTGTGCCGATGAGCGCGTGAACAATTATAAGCACCAGCCGCTGGAGATGAAGTTTAACGACAATTTCCGTGGCACACTGAAGAGCTTCGGCATCAGTGCCGACCGCCGCACACCCTCGGGCATCAAGGCTGCCATCATTCGTGAGAAGGGTACCAACGGCGAGCGCGAGATGGCTTACTCGCTGTATCTGGCTGGCTTCGACGTGAAAGACGTGATGATGACCGACCTTATCACCGGACGCGAGACGCTGGAAGACGTGAACATGATTGTGTTCTGCGGTGGCTTCTCTAACTCTGACGTGCTGGGATCGGCTAAGGGATGGGCTGGCGCCTTCCTCTTCAACCCGAAGGCTAAGGAGGCTCTCGACCGCTTCTATGCTCGCGAAGACACACTGTCGCTGGGTATCTGCAACGGCTGCCAGCTCATGGTAGAGCTGAACCTCATCAACCCCGAGCACGCACAGCGCGCCAAGATGTTGCATAACAACTCGCATAAGTTTGAGAGCACCTTCCTCTCGCTGCAAATTCCTGAGAACAACAGCGTAATGTTCTCATCACTCAGCGGCAGCAAGTTGGGCATCTGGGTGGCTCACGGCGAGGGCAAGTTCTCGCTGCCCGAGGCTGAAAGCCAGTATAACGTGGTGGCTAAGTATAACTATGCTCAGTATCCTGGCAACCCCAACGGCTCTGATTATAACGTGGCTGGTATCTGCTCGAACGACGGACGCCACCTGGCCATGATGCCGCACCTGGAGCGCGCCATCTTCCCTTGGCAGAACGCTTGGTATCCCGCCGACCGTCGTGCCGACGAGGTAACACCCTGGATTGAGGCCTTTGTAAACGCCCGCAAGTGGGTAGAGGCCAAGCTGGGTAAATAAATGAGAATGGTTTCCTGATACCACAGGCAACAACTGATAAGCTGAAGGGAGTCGGAGACCTGCTAAGCAGTTTCCGGCTCCCTTTTTAGCCCCTTGGGCGTAACTTATGTTTTGCATGTATAGAAGTTGTTGGTAAAAAGGAAGTTAACTCGCTTCGCGAGTGAAGTTAATAGACGTATGCTATATCGCTTTTGTTGAATAGCTATGGTCTGTTACCTTCTGAACTTGCGAAAGTTCAAGTCGTTATATAATGGACAATTTTTATATTACATCTTTCAAGACCTTTTTTAAGATAGGTATGTTCACGCTGGGTGGAGGCTACGCCATGATACCCATCATCGAGGCCGAAGTGGTGGACAAATATCGATGGATAGACCGCGAACAGTTTATCGACATCGTGGCCGTGGCACAGAGTTGCCCGGGTGTGATGGCGGTAAACATGAGCACCTTTATAGGCTATAAGATGCGCGGCACCCGTGGCGCCCTGTGCACCACGCTGGCCACAGCGTTGCCCTCGTTCTTCATCATCTTGGCCATTGCCATCTTCTTTAGGCAGTTTCAAGACAACCCCGTGGTAGAGAGCATCTTCCGGGGTATACGTCCGGCCGTGGTGGCGCTCATTGCTGCCCCCACCTTCTCGCTGGCTAAGAGCGCGCACATCTCGCTCACCAACTGCTGGATACCCATTGCCAGCGCCCTGTTTATCTATCTGCTGCACGTAAACCCCGTGTTCATCATTATCGCGGCGGCTGTGGGCGGCTTCTTGTATGGCAAACTAATAAAAACATCTGAATGATATATCTGTATCTTTTTCTTACCTTCTTTCAGATAGGACTGTTCGGCTTTGGTGGCGGCTATGGCATGCTGTCGCTCATACAAACTGAGACGGTGGTGCATCATCACTGGCTCACGTCGGCCGAATTTACTAACATCGTGGCTATCAGTCAGATGACGCCGGGACCCATCGGCATCAATTCGGCCACCTATTGCGGCTATATCGCCGCACACAATGCAGGCTTCGGTGGCGGCATGGCCGTGCTGGGCAGCGTGGTGGCCACCATAGCGCTGGTGCTGCCCTCGCTCATACTGATGATATTGATTAGCCGCATGTTTATGAAATATATGCAAACGCCCACGGTGCAGAGCGTGTTTATGGGCTTGCGCCCCGCTGTGGTAGGACTGCTGGCCGCCGCTGCTTTGCTGCTGATGACGAAAGAAAACTTCTCGTCGCCCGACATCAGTCCTTGGCATTTCTGGATTAGCATTGCGCTCTTCGCAGCCACCTTCTTCGGCACCCGTGTGCTAAAGATAAACCCCATACGCATGATATTGTGGGCGGGCTTTGCCGGACTTATGTTGTTGTATTAATTAATAGTTGACGAGTTGACGAGTTGACAAGTTGACAAGTTAACGAGTTGCTACCATAATTAAATAAAAAGACATGAACACATTACGCCAAATAGCTGGGTGGGTGCTGAAGCCGATACGCCTCAACGCCACCTTCTTCACATTTATGTATGTGTTGGGATGCGTGTGCTCGTGGGTAACCATACCCCACACACGCAATGCCGCACTGTATGGCAACCTGTATCTTGAGTTGTTTCTCGACGTTTACGTCTTGGCGCTGCTGCTCACCATCGTGCCCCGCGTGGTGCGACCCTGGCTGCGCTCTCTGCTGTACATAGTGCTCTATGCCACAGCATTGGCCGACGTTTATTGTTTCGTCAAGTTCGACTCTACCCTTACCCCCACCATGCTGTTGCTGGTGGGCGAGACCGACTCGCGCGAGGCCAGCGAGTTTATACGTGCCTGTGTGTCGCCCGACGTGCTGTTTAGCAATGTGGGCTGGGTGCTACTGGTGCCCGTTATGCACATCTTGCTCACCCTTGAGCTGCGTTTCCCACATTTCGTGCCGCGCCGCGTAAAAACACTGTGGCAGAAGCTGAAGGCGTGGGCCGAAGCGCATCGCAAGCAATACATCATGCCTGTGCTGGCCGCCATCACCGCCGTGGTGCTGGCTATAGCCATAGGCACCAGCGCCCATAATAAGGCTGCCACGTGGAAATTGATGACCAGCAAGAGCATAGGCGAGGTAGAGCACACCCTGACCGAGCCGCGCCATGCTGAGCTGTATCAGCCCATCTGGCGACTGGCCTTCAGTATTTATGCCAACAAGCTTACGGCTAATCAGGTGCAGAAGTTGATACGTGCCGCCAACAATGTGCAGGTAGACAGTTGTAAGTTTACCTCGCCCGAGATTGTGCTCATCATAGGCGAAAGCTACAACCGTCACCACTCGCAGCAGTATGGCTATGTGAAGAAGACCACACCCCGACAGGTGAAGCGCGAGCGCACAGGCCGATTGGTAAAGTTTACCGATGTGGTGGCGCCGTGGAACCTCACCAGCTTCGTCTTCAAAAACCTCTTCTCTATGCACGTGGTGGGGCAGGAGGGCGAGTGGTGCGACTATCCGCTCTTCCCCGAACTGTTTCGCAAGGCGGGCTACCACGTAACCTTCATCACTAACCAGTTCTTGCCTAAGGCCAAAGAGGCGGTGTACGACTTCAGCGGCGGTTTCTTCTTGAACAATCCCACGCTGAGCAAGGCACAGTTTGATACGCGCAACGACAAGCTTCACACCTACGACGAAGAGTTGCTGGCCGACTATGAGCGCCTGAAGGCCGAGGATGGCGACCACAACCTTACCATCTTCCACCTCGTGGGTCAGCACGTAAACTATCGTCAGCGCACACCGCGCAAGAACCGTCGCTTCACGGGCGACGAGTATCGTGAACTGAAGCCTCACCTGAGCGACCATGAGCGCACGGTGCTGGCCGACTATGACAATGCGGTGCTGTATAACGACTCGGTGGTAGACGAAATAATACGTCGCTTCGAACAAAAAGAGGCTATCGTGATTTATGTGCCCGACCATGGCGAAGAGTGTTATGAGGGCGACCTGCACTTCTACTGCCGTATGCACTCGGCCACCATCGACTCGCGCTTGGCGCATGCCGAATTCGACATTCCCTTCTGGATATGGTGCTCGAAGAAGTATGTGCGCTGTCATCGACAGATATTCAGACAGATAAAGGCGGCGCGCAACAAGCGCTTCATGACCGACGCCTTGCCGCACCTGCTGGTATATCTGGCGGGCATACATAGCAAAGATTATCATCCTGAATATAATCTTATCGCACCCGAATATAACGAGATGCGCCCAAGAATATTGAAGGGCACCACCGACTATGACAAGCTGGGCCCCATGCCCGATTATTATGTAACGAAAAAGAAATGAACAATAACGCATCTGCTCATAAGGCATCAATCCCTAACGCATCAGATCCTACAGCGTCAGCTTATAAGGCGTCAGCCCCTACCGCTGCTGGGGTAGCACCGCTGCTCTCCTCGGCACAGTGCACCGTGTTGCGCGGACTGGCCATCATTGGCATCTTCTTGCACAACTACTGCCACTGGCTGGGCCCCATTGTGAAGGAAAACGAATATACCTATACGGCGGCCAACTGCCGTAGGCTGTTTGAGGTGCTGGCCTCGCCCGACTGGACGCTGCCCGTGCATCTGTTGTCGTTCTTCGGACATTATGGTGTGCCCATCTTCCTCTTCCTCAGTGCCTACGGCCTGGTGATGAAGTATGAGAAGGGCAACAGGCCCGCTCCCGCTATCGTGCCCTTTGTGCGCTATCATTATCTTAAACTGTTTAAGATGATGATGGTGGGCTTTGTGGCTTTCACCATTGTCGACGCTATGACGCCTGGCCAATGGCGCTACACGCTGGTGAACATTGTGGCACAACTGGGTATGTTTAACAACGTGATGCCCGACCCCGACCACATTATCTGGCCTGGCCCCTTCTGGTTCTTCGGCCTCATGTTGCAGCTATACATTATATATATAGTGCTGCTGAACCGTGGCGGATGGAAAACCTTGGCCGCCCTGGTGCTGGCTTGCTGGGCTATGCAAGCTGTGTGCGACCCCGAGAGCGAGACGCTGAACCGCATACGCTACAACTTTATGGGTGGCATCATGCCCTTTGCCTTAGGACTGTTAGCGGCACGTTATGGTGCACGCTTTGCCACGGTGGACAAGGCGCAATGGGCTGCCGTGCTGGTGCTGTCGGGGGCTGCGGTCTTCGCCTTCAGCTTCAGTTATCAGTTGTGGTTCTGGGCGCCCTTCTTCGTGTGCACCTTCAGCGTGGCTTTGGCCAAACTCATGAAGAGCGATGCCACCGAACAAGGCATGGGCCACTGGCTGCTGTGGGTGGGACGTGTGTCGGCCGCCCTCTTCGTCATACACCCCGTTACGCGCAAGATATTTATCCCTATCAGCCGTAGGGGCGACATCTACACGGGCTTGCTGCTCTACATCCTTGCATCGCTGGCCTTGGCATGGCTGTGCAGCGAGGTAATGAAAAAGATACCCAACCCCAAGTTAAAAGTGAAGGAACATGAAAATACCTGATATAGAACTGGCCAATATCAGCCGCTATCGTGGCGAACTGATGGGAGCCGCCATGCTCTTCATCATTCTCTTCCATGTGTCGCTCAACCGTAGCGATCCCTTCTTCGGACTGCATCGCTGTGGCAACGTGGGCGTAGATATGTTCCTCTTCTTGAGTGGAGTGGGGCTGTGGTACTCGTGGACGAAGACGCCATCGTTGCGCCACTTCTTCACGCGCCGCTATCTGCGCATCTACCCCGTATGGCTGCTCATGGCTTGCCTTTATTACATACCCGACTATCTGCACCATGGCGGACATAGCACGTCGGTAGTAGACCTGATAGGCGATATCACCATCAACTGGGACTTCTGGCTGCACGATGAACTTACCTTTTGGTATATTCCGGCCATCATGATGCTCTACACCTTTGCGCCGTTCTATATGATGCTCATACGCCGATACCCCATTTATCGCTGGCTGCCGCTGCTCATGGTGTTGTGGTGCGTTATGGTGCAATGGGTGCTGCCCATTCATGCTGCCGTGGGGCATATTGAGATATTTTGGAGCCGCGTGCCCATCTTCTTCATAGGCATCAACAT
>CAKQFW010000096.1 GCA_934230965.1 uncultured Prevotella sp. | reverse complement strand
TATAAAGGCTCTCTTGAGCGTTGTCGGTTCCCTTCTGCAGTGTTACCAAATCTTGCAACAAAGTAGTGGCGCGTGTGTTCTTTCCTTTGGCAAAGCACTCTTTAGCATATTCATATTTATAGCTATAATCAGAGGTCTTATATACCTGGTTAAATTCGTTGACGCAACCTGTCAGCAACATAGCCGACAGCATTATGATAGGGAAATATTTTTTCATATTCATGATTTTGAGATGCAAAATTAACGATAATTCTTTTATTTGCAAAGCATTGCTTTTCATTTTTCACAAAAAATAGCGATTATATTGTATAATCAAAGCTTTTTTACTATTTTTGTAGCTTGCAAAGATAATAAATGTTATGAAATTTGATTTAGTATCTGCTTTTTCGCCCACTGGCGACCAACCAGAAGCCATCGCACAACTGACAGCAGGCATCAAAAATGGTGACCCTGCTCAAGTATTGTTGGGCGTAACAGGTTCGGGCAAGACATTTACGATGGCCAATGTCATCAAAAACATCAACCGCCCTACCCTCATTCTCAGTCACAACAAAACATTGGCGGCACAGCTGTATGAAGAAATGAAAAGTTTCTTCCCCAATAACGCTGTAGAATATTATGTTTCTTACTATGATTATTATCAGCCCGAAGCCTATCTGCCCACCACCGATACTTATATAGAAAAAGATCTTGCCATCAACGAAGATATTGACAAACTGCGACTGGCAGCCGTTAGTGCCCTACTTTCGGGACGAAACGACGTAGTGGTGGTATCATCGGTATCGTGCATCTACGGTATGGGCGGACCTACCGCTATGGCCAACAGCATTATCAGCATAAAACGTGGGCAGAACATCGATCGTAACGCATTTCTACGACAGCTGGTTGATGCGTTGTATGTGCGTAATGACATCGAACTAAAACGTGGCTTCTTCCGCGTAAAAGGCGACACTGTAGATGTTGCAATGGCATATAGCGACAACATTCTGCGCATATCGTGGTGGGATGACGAGATTGACAGCATTGAAGAATTAGATAGCGAAACATTTCATAAGATAGCTCAATTTGACGATTATCAAATATATCCAGCCAACCTGTTTGTAACCTCAAAAGAGCAGACTGAAACAGCCATCCGACTGATACAAGACGATCTTACAAAGCAGATTGATTACTTTAACGAACTGGGCGATCATATTAAAGCACAGCGCATTAAAGAAAGGGTTGAGTATGACATGGAGATGATTAAAGAGCTTGGTCATTGCAGCGGCATAGAAAACTATTCGCGCTACTTTGATGGGCGCGAACCAGGACAGCGACCCTACTGCTTGCTCGACTTCTTTCCGAAAGATTATCTAATGATTATTGACGAGAGCCATGTTAGCGTGCCACAAATCAGCGCCATGTATGGCGGCGACAGAGCAAGAAAACAAAACTTGGTAGAATATGGTTTTCGTTTGCCTGCCGCTTTTGATAATCGCCCGCTGAAGTTTGAGGAATTTATGGATATGGTGAACCAAATTATATACGTTTCGGCTACACCTGCCGACTTCGAGCTACAACAAGCAGAAGGCATTGTGGTAGAACAGGTTATTCGCCCTACAGGATTGCTTGACCCCGAGATAGATGTTAGACCCAGCGAGAATCAGATTGACGACCTGATGGACGAAATTCTCACTCGCTGCAACCGAGACGAGCGTGTATTGGTAACCACATTGACCAAACGCATGGCCGAAGAACTAACTGAATATTTGCTAAACCATGGCGTTAAAGCAAGCTACATACATAGCGATGTAGCCACCCTTGACCGCGTTAAAATATTGAACGACCTACGAGCAGGCAACTTTGACGTGCTGGTAGGCGTAAACTTATTGCGAGAGGGTCTCGACCTTCCCGAAGTATCGCTGGTAGCTATTCTTGATGCCGACAAAGAAGGCTTTTTGCGTAGCCATCGGGCATTAACACAAACGGCAGGTCGTGCCGCCCGAAACGTGAACGGAAAAGTTATTATGTATGCCGACAACATAACCGATAGCATGCAAAAAACGATTGACGAGACAGCACGCCGACGCATGATACAGCTTAAGTATAACGAAGAGCACCACATCGTGCCCAAACAGATCAAGAAGAGCATTAAAGAGTCGTTAGCTACAGTTACAAGTGAGGCCAATAGCGCTAAACAAGAGGTTCATGCTACAAGCACAACCAAAGCTAAACCAGTGGTTTACAAACCTTATATAGAAGAAGATAGCACGCGCATGGTAGCCGACCCAATTGTTGTAAGAATGAGCAAGCAGCAACTAGAAAAGAGCATTGAAGCCACCACGCAAATGATGAAAGAGGCAGCCAAGAACCTCGACTTTTTGCAAGCGGCTCAGTATCGCGACGAGATTATACGCTTACAGCAGTTGTTAGAACAAAAATAATAAAAACGAACAAAGTGGCATACTACCGCGAATGTGTGTAAACTGTGTGTAAACGTTAAATCAAGACGAAACAATGGGTATTCGCACATATTTTATTAATTTTGCACAATAATATAGCATTAAACGCACTTAATTATGAATAAATCAGTTATTGCAATTCTATTCGCTATACTCCCTATGGCAGCTGGCGCACAAACCGACTGGGAGTTGCCCACTCATATGCAACAAAAAGCCGGACAAACAGCTCAAAAAGAACAAAAGACCAAGAAGGAGAAGACTGGCGACACCAAACGAAAGGGCACTCTCACACCCGATATGAAAGATTATGAATATCTTCTTCCTGGAGTTGTTCCACAAGACGAGAAAGGTGACGTAGTGTATACACTCGACATTGATGTGCCAGGACGTGACGCTCAGCAAATATACGACCGTGCCTACGCTGCGCTCGACTCGCTGTCGAAAGAAGAATGTTGGGTTAAAGGCGGTATAGTATTGGTCAACAAGAAAGAGAAAGGCATTGCTGGTCAATACACTGAGTGGCTTACATTCACGAAAAACCTTATCAGTCTTGACCGTTCAAAATTCAACTATACACTCATAATTAATTGCACTGACGGGCATCTTCATGCAACATTAGAACACATCTCATTCTTATATGAGGAAGACCGTCCCACTGCGATGCGCGTAAGTGCAGAAGAATGGATTACCGACAAAAACGCAGTAAATAAGAAGGGAACAAAACTATTACCCATGTCGGCAAAATTTCGTCGCGCCACCATCAACCGCGTAAAAGAAATATTTGCCCATATAAAACAACATATGCAGTAAGACAATAAAAACAAAAAAAAATGACAACTCAAGACAACGACATCACAAAACAAGATGCCAACATAACCCCACAAACTGAGCAAGAAAATGAAAGCATTGGCATACCCCGCCGACATAGAGGCGAGGCACAGCCTCAGAAACGTTTCTTGCGTTTACGCAATTGGCTGAACATCATTTTTATGGTGGGCGCCATTATTGGTATGCTTACATATACATTTGCGGGTCAATTGATTGGTACAATAATAATTATCTGTGCAATGCTCTTTAAAGTAGTAGAGTGCTGCCTACGTTTTATGCGTTGATGAAAAGACACGTAACTCTTATTCTGCTTCTTGCCTTGCTCCCATTGACAGGTTGGGCGCAAGTAGGAAATTATGACAACTATAACGAGATGGACGACAATGGAAACTACCGACAACGTTCATCTCGTCAAAATGTCGACTCACTGGGTACCGACAAAGAAATTCCGAAAGGACTGAAAGTATGGACTATTGACAGCAAGTTTGGCGATATTCGTAAAGCTGAACCTGATACGCTGTCGCATATGTACATGAACAGCATCTTCACGACAGGAAAGTATGGTGAATATAACACTTTAGGCAATGTAGGTTCGCCACGCATCAGTCGTATTTTCATCGACCGTAATGAAGATGGACAGTTTATCTTTACCCATCCCTACGACTTTTTTGTTAAACCCATAGATACGTTCCATTTCACCAACACCTTATCGCCCTTCACCAACCTGAGCTACAACACCTGTGGCAACAGAACTGATGGTGAAGATCATCTCACCGCTAAATTCGGTGTCAATTCAGGAAAACGTTTGGGCGTGGGCTTTAATTTCGACTATATCTATGGGCGCGGTTTCTATCAGAACCAAAGCACATCACACTTCAACTATACAATGTATGGGTCGTATCTTGGCGATCGTTACCAAGCACACCTACTTATGTCGACCAACCACCAGAAGGTAGCCGAGAATGGTGGTATCACTAACGACTATTACATCACACACCCCGAAAGCTTTGACGACGATTTCCTGTCGAGCGAGATTCCTACCGTATTGGAACAAAACTGGAACCGTAACGACAACCAGCACATCTTTCTTACACAACGATACAATGTGGGGTTTAACCGCAAGGTAAAGATGACGGAAGAAGAAATAAAGGCACGCAAATTTGCGATCGAATCGAAACGCGAAAACGATGCCCGCAAAAAGCGCGAGGAAGAAGAAAATGGCACCGACATTAAGGACCGTTTAAAAAATGCTAAGTTGTCAGGAAAGGGCAATGGCGCTTTGAACGAGAAAACCTATAGTGGACGCCCCGATAACGCCAAAGTGGTAGGCGATGAGCCACAGGCAACAAACAAACAAATTGGCGACCGTATTGCCGTAACTGACAAACAAACGAGCGACAGCCTACTGGCTGCACAACAAAAGGTGCAAGCCGATACAGCATGGATGAAAACTGAATATGTGCCTGTAACAAGCTTTATACATACGCTAAAGTTTGACAACTATAAACGTATCTATCAAGCATACCAGTCGCCCACTGATTTCTATGCCAACGACTACAAAGTAGGTCCTTGGGGTGGAGATTCTATCTACGACAAGACTAAATACATGCACCTCTCAAACACCTTTGCCATCTCGCTTCTTGAAGGCTTTAACAAATGGGCTAAAGCTGGATTAAAGGCATTTGCTACGTCAGAGCTACGCCACTTCTCTCTGCCTGCCCTTGATGGCACTGAAACATCATATACCGAGCATAACGTAAGCATTGGCGGCCAGCTAAGCAAAACTGCAGGTAAAACATTACACTATGACGTAACCGCAGAAACATGGCTTGTAGGCGAAGATGCAGGGCAGCTAAAGATTGATGCTTCGGCCGATGTAAACTTCCCACTATTTGGCGACACCGTTACACTGATGGCACGTGGTTTCTTTAAGCGCATGAACCCCACATTTTATTATAGGCACTATCATGCAAGGCATTTCTGGTGGGACAACGATAATCTTGATAAGATTTTACACTCACGCATTGAGGGATTGTTCCACTACAGCAAAACAAAAACTACCTTGCGCGTGGCTGTAGACGAAATGCAAAACTACACCTATATGGCAATGGGATATAATGTGGCCGACGACAAACATACTGGCAACACTATTGATGTGCGACAGAAAGGTGGATCATTAAGCCTCATCACGCTGGCTTTGGGGCAGAATTTCAAACTGGGACCGCTGAATTGGGAGAACATGATTACCTATCAGAAATCAACCGACAATGATGTGTTGCCCGTTCCTGATTTGAATATTTACTCTAATCTGTATCTTCGTTTCAAGATTGCCCATGTGCTAAAGTGTGATTTTGGTGCCGATGCTCGATTCTTCACTAAGTATTACGCGCCCGACTATAGTCCTGCATTGGGACAATATGCTGTGCAAACTGGCGATAACAAAACGAAGGTGGGCGAATATCCTATCGTTAACGTCTATGCCAATTTCCATTTGAAGCAAACACGCTTCTTTGTGATGATGAGCCACGTAAATGCTGGTAGCGGTTCGCGCGATTATTTCCTCACCCCTCACTACCCATTGAACCAACGCGTATTCCGCTTCGGTGTAAGTTGGAATTTCTATAACTAATATAAAATCGGCCATGTGTTGTTCTTACACATGGCCGATTTTTATTATGTTATTAACAAGAATTTTTATCTATCCTTAGGCTTTACAGCATTTAAAGAAGGAAGCCCAAAGAGGTGAGCAAACCAAAGATAAGGATATTGCGAGCCGTATCACCTAACACGTCATTAAGTTTTCGGCCAGCACCAATGCGTTTCATTTTACGCCAGGTAAGCACATGAGGAATAAGATAAAGCGCTGATAAAACAGCGGCCATATAATGTGAAACGCCACATACATAGTAGGCCGCCACCTCAACTAAAAAGATAAGCAATACGGCTGTAATACCTAAAAAAAGATACAATCGTAGGGAAGCTTCCTTTCCTAATCGCACTACCAACGTTACTTTACCGGCACGTAGATCGTTATCTATGTCGCGATAATTATTTACTATTAAAAGAGCATCAACCACAAGGCCGCAAGCTACTGCCACTACCAACACCTCAGGCAAAAAGGTATCGAAAGGAAATGGGCTCACCAAGTAATAGGTAAAACAAACGGGCACAAGGCCAAAAAACACTAACACCAAAACATCGCCCATACCTATGTATGAGAAGGTGGTGGTGTAAAGGAAACAGAACACTACACAAAAGAAGCCCACAAGAAGCATAGGCCAACCACCATACCAACAGAGCGGCAAGCCGCAAGCACAAGCTAACAAGGTAGTAATGGCTATGCCTGTACGCATGGCGCCACACGTAACCCACCCTTGCGCACACGCACGCTTCGGACCAAGGCGCGTTTCGTCGTCGTTACCCCGCATAAAATCGAAATAATCGTTAACTAAATTGGCGTCAATCTGCATCAAGAAGGCAAACAGCATACACAAAACTGCCGGAAGGACCTTTATCTCATACATACATCCGCGAGCCAACGCTATACCTAACAATACTGGCACTGCAGCACTGGTTAATGTTTTAGGGCGGGCAGCCAAAATCCATGCCTTCAACGAATTGACGGCAACATCTTTTTCATTCATATCGTTATCAGAATATAAAAATAACCTTTCTACTTGCAAAATTAACCATAAATCACTAAATTTGCAAATCACTTTATACTTTTAGCGAATAATCTTCATTATGCCCAACAATAACGTCGCTCTCGACATCATGGAATTCATTGAGCAGAATATCTTGCCCAAGTATGCCGCCTTCGACAAGGCCCATAACCTTTCACATGTAAACAGCGTTATCACACGCTCTATAACATTGGCTCGACGCATTGGTGCCAATTTAGATATGTGCTACGTCATTGCTGCTTATCACGACTTAGGATTAGAAGGACCACGTGCCATCCATCACATAACAAGCGGAAAAATTATTGCCACTGATGTGCGCCTACGCCGATGGTTTAGCCCCGATCAAATAAAAATAATGCGTGAAGCAGTAGAAGATCATCGTGCTTCTGCCTCACACGCACCTCGCAGCATCTATGGAAAAATTGTGGCCGAGGCCGACCGCGACCTCGCCCCCTCTACAGTGTTTCGTCGCACTGTGCAATACGGTTTGGGCCATTATCCAGAAATGTCTAAAGAAGAGCATTGGAAACGTTTTGCAAGTCATATCGATAACAAATATTCAGAGCACGGATACATTAGGTTATGGATTCAACACTCACCTAATGAAGACAATCTGAAGGAAATAAGAGCCATCGCTAACGATATTAAACGACTACGCGACGAATTTGACAAATACTACGAAGAAGAAACGAGAAACGAATAAAAACGTATAATACATATAAGATATTATTTGATACACAATGAAAGTAGATATTAAAGCAAACAAAGAAGAATTTCTTGAGCTGCTGCGTTCAACCAATCGTGATGGCATTGAAGATGTCATTACCGACCTTGAGGAATTGGGCTTTTTCACCGCTCCTGCATCGGCAGGGCAC
>CAKQFW010000095.1 GCA_934230965.1 uncultured Prevotella sp. | reverse complement strand
CCGCTGGCCAAGGCTCGCCGCATCTTTAAGTGGATAGACGAAAACTTCCCCTGGGCATCGGCACGCGAATATTCTACCATCGACAATATTCCTGAATATGTGTTGGCCAATAACCATGGCGACTGCGGACAGGTAACGCTGCTCTTCCTCACCCTCTGCCGCTCGATCGGCATACCGGGCCACTTCCAGAGCGGTTTCATGCTGCATCCAGGCGACGAGAACCTGCACGACTGGGGCGAGATTTATATTCAAGACCTGGGATGGGTGCCCGTAGATATGTCGTTTGGCATACCGGCCTACGCCCAGAACGAGAAAGAAACCTTCTTCTTCCTTGGCGGCATCGACTCGTTCCGCATGATTGTGAACAACGATTTTGGTTGTCCGCTCTATCCCGCTAAGCAGTATCCGCGCAGCGAGACGGTCGACTTCCAGCGTGGAGAGGTTGAATGGCAAGGTGGAAACCTTTACTTTGATAAATGGAAATGGAATCTTGAAGTGCTGGAACGCACTGACCTTTAAAATAAATTGATTAAGATATGAACAAACTTTTGACATCAAGCATCATTGCTATGCTGGGGTCGCCTGTGGCCGTTATGGCACAAGAGGCCAACGCCGACAGTCGCGCAGCCGTGGCTAAGGTGCTGAACCAGCATGCCATAGGCGTGCAAACAGGAACCATTAAGGTCGACTCGATGGCTGTTACCGCCGACTCGGTAAAATTCTTCGCTACACGTAACCTCACCTATCTGCCCATCCGTCAAGATAACTTGGCGCAGATAATGGCCGACATTAAGAACGTGTTGCCCGCCAACTGTGCTAACAAAACCATCGCCATCATGGCCGATAAAAAGGATGTGAGCACCCTGATACCCCGCGATATGCAGAGCGGCAAAAACCGTCGGCCTGCCTTTACAAACCCCGCCACCACACCGCTGGTGCGCAACCTCGACCGCCCCTACACCCCGTCGCATGGCCTTGATGGCAAGCACATTGCCATGTGGCAGAGCCACGGACTGTATTATCAGCAGGGTTTGGCTCGCTGGGAGTGGCAGCGCGGACGTATGTTCCAGAGCGTAGAAGACAAATATACACAGAGCTACGTGCTGCCCTACGTTATACCGATGCTGCAAAACGCTGGCGCCATTGTGATGACGCCGCGCGAGCGCGACACCAATCCCTATGAGGTGGTAGTAGATAACGATGCAAACATGCCTGTACGTCAGGCCGACGGCACCGTAACAAAAGACCACTCTATCTATGCCGAGAGCAATGGCGCCAAGGCATGGCAGAAGGGCGACGGACAGGGCTTTGCTTATCTGCGTCCTGAATATAAAGACTTTGAAAACCCATTTGCTGAGGGCACCTTCCGCATGGCCGACGTAGTGGGCAAGAAGGCACAAGAGAGCACCATCAGTTGGACACCCGACATGCCCGTCGACCGCAAGTATGCAGTGTATGTTTCTTACAAGACATTGCCTAACAGCGCCTCTGACGCTCGTTACACCATCTATCATAAAGATGGCAAAACCGAGTTCGCTGTAAACCAGAAGATGGGTGGCGGCACATGGATATACCTGGGCACCTTTGCCTTCGACAAGGGCACCAAGGGCAAGGTGGTGCTGAGCAACCTATCGAAAGATAAGAACACTGTGGTAACGGCCGACGCTGTGCGCTTTGGTGGCGGTATGGGCAACATTGCCCGAACGGCTGATGGCAATTTAATTTGGCCCAATTCGAAGAAAGATCGTGCCACCGAACCGAAGGCGCGCAACGAATATCAGCCCGCGCTAAAATATCCGCTCGAAACCAGCGGATACCCCCGCTACCTTGAGGGCGCTCGCTACTTTATGCAGTGGGCAGGCGTGCCTGATAGCATCTATTCGCCCTCGCATGGCATGGACGAATATGCTGACGACTATAAGAACCGTGGCGTATGGGTAAACTGGTTAGCTGGTGGCACCAAGGCTGTGCCTGATAGCCCTGGTTTGAACATACCTATCGACCTGTCGTTTGCTTTCCATAGCGACGCTGGCACCGTGTATGGCGACTCTATCATCGGCACCCTGGGTATCTATGACTCGCACCAGTATGATGGTGTCTTTGCCGATGGTTCTTCACGTGCTGCTAACCACGACTTGTGCGATAACGTGCTGTCAAGCATCTGTAACGACATTCGTACCCTGTACGAGCCCAAGTGGACACGTCGTGGTATGTGGGACTCGCGCTACTTTGAGGCTTGGGCGCCCCGCGTGCCTGCCATGTTGCTTGAGCTGCTGTCGCACGAAAACTTTGCCGATATGCGCTACGGCCTCGATCCTCGTTTCCACTTCACCGTGGGCCGCTCTGTCTATAAGGGCATCTTGCGTTTCTTGTCTGACGAGTATGGCTACGACTATGTTGTACAGCCACTGCCCGTTGAGCGCTTTGCTGCTGTGCTGGGCGAAAAGGGTAAGGTAAAGCTGACCTGGCAACCTGTTGACGACCCGTTGGAGGCTACTGCTAAGGCCGAACGCTATATCGTGTATAAGCGCATTGGCAATGGCGACTTCGATAACGGCACCATCGTGAAGAAGAACCAATATCTGTGCGAGGTTCCTGCCGACGAGGTGGTAAGCTTTAAGGTGGCTGCCCTGAACAAGGGTGGCGAGAGTTTCCCCTCTGAGGTGCTGTCGGTGGGCTTCAGCTCAAACGCTTCGGCCAAGCCGGTGCTGGTGGTAAACGGCTTCAACCGTGTGGGCGCTCCTGACGACTTCCGCTCAAACGATGACGAGCAGGCTGGCTTCTTGGCCGACGACGACAACGGCGTGCCTTACCAAGAGATGATTAGCTATGTGGGCAAGATGAAAGAGTTTCGTCGTGCCATACCCTGGACCGACGACGATGCCGCAGGCTATGGCGACAGCTATGGCAACTATGAGAAGCTGACCATCGCGGGCAACACCTTCGATTATCCTGCACTGCACGGTCGCGCTATCATGAAGGCGGGCTACAGCTTTGTGTCAACAAGCAGTGCTGCTCTGGCCGACGCTGGCGTTTCAACCGACGCTTACTGCGCTATCGACGTTATCTTGGGCAAGCAGAAGCAGAGCAAGATGGGACGCATCGGCGCCATCAAGGGCTTCGACTTCAAGACCTTTACTCCTGAGATGCAGCAAATATTGACCGACTACTGCAAGGCGGGTGGCCGTGTGTTTGCAAGTGGCTCGTATGTGGCTACCGACCTCTTCCAGCATCCGCTGGTGAAGGCTGATGATGCCGATAAGAAATTTGCGCGCGAGATACTGAAGTATGAGTGGCGCGACGACAAGGCTGCCTGCGAGGGTGGCATCAAGAGCGTGGTGTCGCCCCTCACTGCCGAGCGCACACAGTATAGCTACTATAACAAGCCGAACGAAGAGTCGTATGTGGTAGAGTCGCCCGACGCCATCGTGCCTGCCGACCCCGCTGCCTACACTTGCTTCCGTTATTCAGAGAACAACCTGCCCGCTGGCGTGGTCTTTGGTGGTAACGAAACCGACAAGTGGCGCACCGTAGTGCTCGGCTTCCCCTTCGAGAGTGTAAAGGGCGAGGCACAGCGCGACCAGATGATGCAGCAAATTCTTGATTATTTGGTGAAATAACAAAGAAGATACAACAATATAGAACACAAAAAGGACAACAAAAACAACATTCTCATATAACGATGTAAGAAAATGTTGTTTTTGTTGTCCTTTTTTTATAATCGTTTTGTTATGTGGCGATATAATGTAACCAATTAATATTTAGCAGAGAAGGTGCTTACGCTATATGCGTGGAAAGTGATGTTGTTTTCCTTATCTATATAGTCGGCGTAGACGCGCATCAGTTTGCCATCAAAGCGTATGGTCATGTCCATCCAATCGTCGTCATCATCATCATCGTCGTCGTCAAGATCATGTGGCTCCCAGCAGCGCAGTATGCCGTTTAGCTTGTCTTTCCATTCCCAGCGACCCACTTCCACTTCGCCATCTACATAGAAGCAGATGAACGTGCCGCAAGGCGAGAAGATAACGCGTCGGCAATAGTCGTCTTTATCATCCAGAATGTCGTCATTATCAAATCCCCACTGTTTGCCTTCGGGCGTAATGGTTATGTCTTGCTTCACCGTGAGCAAGTCGATCCATTGTTTGCCGTATCCTATAAGCGTATTGTCTTTGTAAAGCCATATCTCTGAGTTGTCCATCTTCCATGAACGGCAAAGTTGGCGAGCAGCATTATCGGGCTTATGATTAATGTCGATGGTCACCACAATAGTTACCGTAGCATTCTTGCTGTTGGTGTATGTTACCGTTGCAGTGCCTGTTAAGTTGTTTTCCTTAATCTCTATTTTGGTGTTATTGCTCAGCTCGTATACACCCTCTTTCTTACGAGTAAAGGTGCCGTAGATGTATAGTGCGTTGTCAAATTCTATTGAGCCGTTGATGTTGGTAGCACGTGTAGTGTGGCGTGCACGTTTCGGTGTGTTGCCAGCATTAGCTTTGGTGATGAGAAAGTGGCCATCGGCAAAGAGCTCTATCGACTTAAATTCTTGTGCTGTGCCGTTGCCCCACGTCTTAACGTCCATCTTTACGGCATCGTCTGCATACTGTTCGTTTTCAAAACTACCTAAAGTAAACTCTGTTGATGGTTTTGCGGTCTCGGGTACATGAATTTGTTTACCCTCGTTGTCGTCGCTGCTACAAGCCATGAAGGCAAATGAAGTAAGAGCAATGACAAATGAATAAATAATGCTTCTTTTCATAATACTCGCTTTAGTTATTAATAATTATCTTTCGATTGCAAAAATAGATATTATACCTGAAACTTGCAATAGTGGTAAAATAGAAAAATTTATAGGAAAATATAACAAATCGTAAAGATTGTAAAGGCTACCGAGAAATACTGCTTCGCTACATAAAAAAAGCAAAAAGGCAAACCTGATAGCCACTGTGCATAACAGCTTGCTGTTAGGTTTACCTTTTTATATGAATAGTTCTTTTTAATGTTTTCTACATGGTTGCCACTTTCTCTAATATCTCATGAATATGCCCAATGAGGTAGAAAGGAAGGTTTATAAGTTTGAATGTCTTTCCTGTAGGTGTAGACACCTTGTCAACAGAGTAGGGGCCCGACCATACGCGTACAGCCATATCTATATCGGCGCTATCCATAAATACTTGCAGAGAGCGTAGGTGAGCGTTGTTGCCGCTTTTTACCTCAATGGGGTATAACTTTGAGGCGTGGTTGATAACATAATCTACTTCTGCACCGTTGTTTGGTTTCGCCCAAAAGGCTCGGTGTTGCCCTACACGATCGTCAAGCGATAATATTTCTTGGGCCGTAACCTGTTCGGCAATATGTCCGCGCCAAGCGTCAACCATTTCGGTAGAACCAATAATCTCTTGGCGTATTCCTGCTTGATAATTTACCAGTCCGGTATCAAACCAGATGAGTTTGGGCTTGCGACGTGTCTCAGGAATGATAGGCATGCTGGTAGATGACACGGGATATACCATTTCTAAAAGCATGGCTTTTTTAAGTAGGCGGAAGGCTTCGCCCACTTCGCGCGACTTATATCCTGAATTGGCAAAATTGCCCAGTGTGATGGTTTCGCCAGCAAACGCCCAACCATAGGAGAGAATAAATCGAACGGTATCAGTAAGTTTGTTGCCTATCACATATTTCTCGGCGTCGTCTTTATAGGCTTGCGCCAATGTTTCATATACATCGTTAAGGGCAACAATGTCTCTTGTTTCAGCAAATATCTTTACGGCTTCGGGCATACCACCTATGATGGCATATAGGTTAAACCAATGCATCAGTTGGTCATGAAAAGCGGTGCTTATCTCAGGGTTGCCATTAAGAACGGCAAGTAAATTGTTTTTACCTGTGGCTCCAAGAAATTCGTAAAAAGAGCAAGGACGCAAAGCAAGATATTGCACACGACCTACAGGAAAACTCACTTTTACATCTATAAGATTTTCAAGCAAACTGCCTGCTGCAATAACGTGTAGGTCGGGGCGTTGCTCGTAGAAGTATCTCAGCAACGCTATGGTTTTGGGCGAGTTTTGTATCTCGTCGATAAAGATGAGCGTTTGACCTGGCTTCTGTGCTTTTCCTACGCTGGCAAACAACGTCGTAACCAAATCGTCAAGCGGTATCTCCATTTCAAACAGTTTCACGTTCTCGCTTTTCTCCATATTAAAATAGAGATAGTTGTCATACTGCAATCCGAATTCGTTTACGATGGTTGTCTTTCCTACCTGACGTGCACCTCTTAATATCAGTGGCTTACGCAGATTTGATTTCTTCCACGCTTCCAGCTTCTCTAATATTTTTCTCTTGAACATAGCGGGTCTTCTTTTGTTGTGATTTTGAATGATGTTGTCACCAAAATGCTTAGGTCGATACTTTTGCAAAGATATGCTTTTTTTGTTATTTGCAGAAATGTTTTTGTCTTTTTTGTTTCAAATCAGGGGCAAAAAGGTCTTAGTTTTGTCTCAAATCATGGGCAAGTTGAGGCTTTGATGTTTCAAATCAGGGGCAAGATAGTCTTAGTTTTGTCTCAAATCAGGGGCAAGTTGAGGCTTCTATGTCTCAAATCATGGGCAAAAGAGGCGAGCCCAAAGCCATAGGTAAGAGCCTGCAATGCTTGATAATTTAAATTAGTTTTGAATTTGTTTTGTATTGTCTATGATATGCGTTATCTTTGCATAAGATAATAATTTTGAGTATGCACGAATTGACCTTGCGCGACATTACCGTCAATAATCTTCTTCAATCGTATGACGGGCCACACATTGGCAACGATATGGTATTGGTAGACGATTTTAAACGTTTGCCCATGTCGAACGAGACAGGACGTATGCAGTGCCTGTTAATGGCAGTGTGCCTGAAGGGCACGGCTCGTTATACCGTTGATACTACCGAACGTACGGTGCAAGCCAACGATCTTATCATTATCAGTAATAACCAAAAGGTAAGCAGCAAATGGTTAAGTGACGACTGCGAGGGCATTGGCATCATCTTGTCGTACGACTTCTTTCACGAGATTGTGAAGAACATACACGAGATGTCGTCGCTCTTCATCTTCGCCCGTTTTCATCCTGTGTATGCTCTGCATGAGGAGGAAATAGGCCACATCACTACTTATTATGACTTGATAACGAAGATGGTGGACAACACTGAACATCATTTCCGTAAGGAGACTGTGCAGTCGCTCATCTCAACAATGATTTACGACTTGAGCAACGCGCTGTATCGCGCTCAAAACAAGGCGGGCTATCGCAGCACCAGCGCTGAGAAAATATTTACCGAGTTTATACACCTGGTAGAGGGCCACTTTCGTATGCACCGCAAACTGGGATGGTATGGCGAGCAACTGTGCATCACACCCAAGTATCTGTATGGCGCGGTGAAGTCGGTGAGCAATATTACGCCTACCGACTGGATAGACAATTATGTGATACTGGAGATAAAACTGCTGCTTAAGAACACAACAAAGAGTATTAAAGAGATAGCGCAAGAGATGAACTTCTCAAGCCAATCGTTCTTAGGCAAATATTTTAAGGAACGCACGGGCATGTCGCCCAAAGATTATCGACAAAACTAACTCCCGCGTTTCTTTTATCATACCTCTGCCCAGGTTGATGCCCTCAGATGATAAGGCGAAAAAAGGCATCGGCTTGGGCAAAAAGCTCGCATTAATTGGGCAAAAACCTTGCTTCAATTGGGCAAAAACCTTGAGTAAGTTATCTCGTATCGACCGCAGGGCCGACGCATTACTTTATGACATCACCTTATCAAGGTAAGAGCAGTCCCAACCAGCTCT
>CAKQFW010000094.1 GCA_934230965.1 uncultured Prevotella sp. | reverse complement strand
GGAAGTAAGGGGCGCTTGTGAGCACGCGTGCCGGTATCCCGTTCACCGTGGCCTTGAAGTTTTCGGTCGACAGAACGGTGGAACCGTCTCTCTTTACCCATTCGGTCTGGTAATCTCCGTCCGGGTCTATCACTATCTCAATTGTGGCTATGTAGGGGTATCCGGCCTTCAGTGTGGGGTCTCCCTTCTTGTTCTCGCCGAACTCGCCATCCCATGAGATGTCGCGCATTGTGATGACACCGCTCTTGAACAGGTCGCCGTAGGCGGTGTTCACCGCTTTCAGGGCGAGTTTCTCGGCGTCCTCTAAGTCCATTCCGGGAGTAGGGGCGTCAATCGTTATCTCCACCGACTTTATTTTCTTCTTGCCGGTGTCAGCCCACAGCGTGGTGGGCAGCAGAAGCAGAGCCACTGCGATTGCTATAAACAGTTGTTTCATATTGTGATTAATTTGATTGTTCTATGTTAAATTGTTATTTATGGTGTTTGGTTGCCGTTAGTTTTTGATGGATACAGGTAGTATTTGCAAAAATAAACAAGAGTATGCAAAGATAGATATGGCAAAAATATAAATTTAATCTGAGAAACTCACTCCTTTAAGAGGAATATTTTGGGGTTATGGAACAATTTTACTCCACCTTGTCATCTTAATGTTAATTAACGTATGCCGCACAGATGCTGTTAAATGTTTTTTGTAACTTTGCACAATTAATTCATACTTTTGATTTTTAATTATAATTCTTACTAATATTTAACCTGCGTATATTTTTACCCTTATGCAAAAAAATCCTATCCATTGGCTAAAGATGTGTGCCGTTGTTATCGGTACTGTGCTGTTAGCAGCTTGTGGCAGCGATGACGAATTGTTGCCCGAGCCCTCAAATAAAAATCTACCCGCCATCTCTAATTCGTCAAAGACAGAGGTGAATGTAACCCCCACGCTTCCGCAAAAAGACTTCCGCGCCGTATGGGTGGCCACAGTTGATCATATCGACTGGCCCAACAGCATGGGCTCGACATCTAAAATAGCCGAGAGCCAGAAGAATTACTATCTGCGTATTCTTGACACCTTGCAGGCACACAACATCAATGCTGTGATGTTCCAGATTAGACCTATGGCCGACGCTTTCTACGACTCGCCCTACGAGCCCTGGACAAAATATATCACTGGCCGCCGTGGTAAGAAGCCCGTTTGGGATCCGCTGCCCTGGCTTATCAGCGAGACACATAAGCGTGGCATACAGTTTCACGCCTGGATGAACCCCTACCGCATCGCTACACGTTCGGGGGCATCGGCCAGCTTCCCTGAGTTGGAAAGCACCATTCCCGCCGAATGGGTGAAAGATTACAACAAGGTGCGCATCTATAACCCGGCGCTGCCTGAGGTGCGCCAGCGCATAGCCGACATTGTGGCCGACGTGCTGCATAAGTTTGATGTTGATGGCATACACTTCGACGACTACTTCTATCCCTCGCTCACCTCGGGCGAGTCGATGAACGACAATGCTGAGTATCAGAAGTATGGTACGGGTCAGGGCATTGCCAACTTCCGTCGTGCTAATGTTGATGCCATGATTACGAAGGTGCAAGAAACCATTCGCGCCATTCGTCCTAACTGCTTGTTCTCAGTGTCGCCCCAAGGCAACTATGATAACGACTACAACTCGATGTATTGCGACGTGAAGAAATGGTCGCAGAACGGTATGATTGACGTGCTCATCCCACAGATATACTGGAGCACAGAGAGGTATTTTGAGCCTCGCTTGAAGCAGTTCTCTGCCTTCTGTACAAAGTCTCATTTTATGGTGGGATATGGCCTCTATCGCTTCAGCGGTCAGGCCACCGATCCCTATTATAAGACAAGCGACGACCTAAAGAAGCAGTTTAGCATAGCCTATGCCGACAAAAATGTGAAGGGCGCTATCTTCTTCAGCACCAAATGGCTGATGAGCAACCCCGTGAAGACCAACGAGGCGATAAAAGAGCAGTTTAACAAGCTGCTGCTGCCCCCGTATCTCGGCGTGGCGCCTATGGTGCAGCCTGAGGCTCCGCAGAATGTGAAGGCCGATGGCCTGAAGCTCTCGTGGGAGGCTGTAAGCAATTGTTACTATGCCGTTTATCGCTGCAACGCTACCGATAACACGGCGTCGATTGTGCAGATTACCTACGACACAACGGTTGATGTACCTGAGAATGGCAACTACTTTGTTACTGCTGTGACAAAGGGCTTGAACGCTGAAAGCAAAATCTCGACCATCGTCAACTGTGATAAGTCGACATCGGGCATCCACGATATCACCATGTAAACGTATCTATCATGATAATCTTTGGGCACGGCTTCCTCAACACGAGGCCGTGCCCTTTTTGTTGCTGTTAGTAGGAGGTAACAGAAGCCCTTCCCCCGCGCCGCTCGCGCGGCTTTCCCCTCCCCTTCTTGCTCTGGCAAGCGACCAAAGGTCGAGCGATGGAGGGGAGTGAATGGCCTTGCTAACAATGGATTAATAACTCTATCGCAAACCATAGTAGGACGGTGGCCTCCGTGCCCCGTCCTCCAACATTCAAAATAGGTTATCTTGGTGTTGTTGCGAAACATCTTTTTGCTAACAAATAGTAGGCTAATATGTGAAAACTTGTTACAGGTGGTAAAATATTGACACACAATATTGTGAGATTGTAGCAAAATGTTTAATTTTGCATGCATTTTAAAAGAAAAACGTCGAAAGACGATATCCATAAAGAGAGAACTACAACAAGAATAGATAGAAACATCGAAATTGTTGCATACCTTATTTTATATGTTATACGCTAACGAATAATGTGAATAGAGGTTGATAACGCATATGCGTATTACGGATAACGAATGATGTGAATGGTGTTATCATGCGCATTGCACATCAACTTAAACCGCGTCAGTCGTATATAATATATATAAGGTGTAACCACATAGATTTTTTTATAAACCAATTTGTTTTACATTCATTATTACGAGATGAAAAGATTTTTACTTTCCTTCTTCGCGATGTTCCTTTGTGTGCTCTCGCTGAGCGCTGAAGGCACCATCACATTGAAAACAAGTAAGGCTAAAGGCGAGAATTTTACCATTCGTGCCTATTGTGCCACCAAAAACGAGTCGTTCACCATTGATTGGGGTGACGGCGAAGCTAAGTATTATACAATCGACCCCAATGGCTGGCCTTCCTCTCAGTATGCTCGTGGCGATGTAAAGGGCGATGCTATCACCATCAAGGGCGACATCGTGTTCTTTGAGTGCACCGACTCGCACCTGACATCGTTCACCACCAGCGGCATGACCAAGCTCGAGAACATTGACCTGTCGAACAACGACCTCACCAGCTTTGAGGCTACCGACCTCACTGCCCTGAAGCAGCTGAACCTGAAAGGCAATAAGCTGGGCACCACCGACGACGGAAAGTTTGACATCACGGCTGCTGTTCCCACCCTCGAGGTATTGAACATCAACGATAACAACATTGGTTCAATGAACTTGAAGGCATGTGTGAACCTGACCCACTTCTACGCCAACAACAATGGCGACATGGGCGCGGTAGTGTTCCCCGATGGCAGCGAGAAACTGCAAACCATTGAGATGAACAAGTGCGGTTTGGCACACTTCTATCCTATAAGTCTGCCCAACTTGAAGACTTTGTACATGAGCCAAAACCACCTCTTGGAGATAGAAGAGGGCGGCAGCTATCCCAGCTTGCAAGACCTCGATGTAAGTAACAACTATCTTACTGAGCTGTATGTTACCAACTTTCCTAAGCTAGAACGTCTTGACTGCTCAAACAACAAACTCACCGTGCTGAACGTATCGCAGAACACGGCTCTGAATTCGTTGAAGTGTGCTTCAAACAAAATAAAGTATCTCAACACTTCAAAGAACCCTGACCTCGTAACGCTGTATTGCAACGACAACTTGCTCACCACTATCAACCTGGGTAAGAACTCGAAAATTAGCAAGCTGAACGTCAGCGATAACGAGATTGAAACACTGAATCTGGAGAACGCATTCTTCCTTACCGAGCTGGAGGCTTCGAACACACTGTGCTCATGGTTCAATTTCAACTTCGTGAACCCTGGCGGACAGTTCCAGTATGTTGACGTGCGCAACAACCCCAACATGACAGCGCTGTCGCTGAACGCTATGTTCAAGACCATGCCACAGCACTACGGCTATCGCTCACCTTCGCTGCTTATCGACGGTTCAAACTATGAAACCGCTAACACCAACTATATCACCTCAAACGATGCTAAATGGACCGTGGACAAGAAGGGCGACGGCAGCGCTAAAGACACTGAGGTGAACATCACCGTAAAGGCCGACAAGGCTGCTGAGAAGGTTACGTATAAAGGCTACTTTGGTGGCGACATGGTAAACGAACAGTCGGTAAACATGACTCGCTACACCACCACCAACGGCTCGTTCGTGATAGGACAGTGGAGTGGCAACGTGCTGCAGAAACTGGCTAATGTTGATGGCAAGGCGCAGGCTGGCGTGCCTATGTTTGTGATGGCTAAGCCCGCCGAAGGCTATCAGCTGAAGAGCATCACCGTAAACGATAAGGTGATGCCTGATACTTGCTTCATCGTAAACGCCGATGCTAACATTGAGGTAACTTTTGCTAAGGCCGACCATGTAGTGGCTTTCACCACCACATCGGGCACATACCTGGCTTTCGAACTGCGCGCTGCTGAAGATGGCACACAATGCTCTATCGACTGGGGTGGCGGCGCTCCCGAACCTGTTACTGTAAACAAGGGCGCTACCTACTTTGACGGTGCTGCTATGGGCACCGACCTGAAGATTTATGGCGACGTAACTTATGTTGACCTTGGTAGCTTTGAGGGCTTCGGCAACGAGAACGAGATTAGCAACGTAGACGTGAGCGGCAACAACCTCATCACTGACCTGCTGGTGTTTATGAACCCCATCACCACCCTCGACGTAAGCAACTTGAAGAACCTGAAGAACCTCGACTGTGCTTATTGCGAGATTGAGAAGCTCGACCTCTCGCACAACACGGCACTGCAGACGCTTAACTGTAAAGGTAACAAAATTGCTACCCTTGACGTTACTGGCTGCGAAGGCCTCACCAGCCTGAAGGCAGGTAACAACATGATTAGTGAGATTAATCTGTATCACTGCCCCGAACTGGAGGTGGTAGACGTAGCTAACAACAAGCTCACTGAACTCGACGTTACCAATCTGCCCTTGCTGGCCGACCTTGCAGTCTCTAAAAACGAACTAAGCACGCTTGACGTAACACAGAACGAGGTACTCGAGAACCTGAGCGTAGATAACAACAAGCTTACACAGCTCGACCTCTCGGCCAACGAGATGCTGCGCACCCTCTACTTCCAGAATAACATGATTCAGTATCTGAACCTGAAGAATCTGACCAACCTCAGCACCATCAACTGTGGTGGAAACGGTATGTCGGCTTGCGACCTCGATGCCTTCTTTGCAGGTCTGCCCGAGCGCAGTGGCGACCTGACAGGTGGCACCACACAAGATGTGTCGTTGCGTTTGAACTATGGTGAAGAGGCTCGTCCCAACGATGCTGAGAATTCAGACACCAGCATCGCTACTTCGCGTAACTGGACGGTAAACGTTACGGGTAACGCTTCGGGCTGCCCCAACGCTATCATCGAGCTGGTTGCTGCCGAAGGCGGCACCGTAGTAGTGACCGACGAACAAGGCAATGTGATAAAGAGCGGCGAGACCGTGAAGAAGGGCACCAAGGTAACATTTACTGCAAAGCCTGACTTCGGTTATGCGTTTAGCGGCGATATGATGGTAAACGGTGAGATGGAGTTTGGCGTGAAGAGCCTTACCATCACTAAGTTTACTCAGATTGAACCTATCTTCGAAGCCGACCCCACTGGCATTGACGACCTGAACACTAACAACGTGGCTGTAACCACTGCCAATGGCACCATCAGTGTGAAGGCTGCCGCTGGCACAAAGGTAGCCGTGGTAAGCACAAGCGGACAGCAGATGGCTGCTAAGACTCTGACCGATGGCACCGCCACCTTCAGCGTAGCCGCTGGTGCCTACATCGTGAAGACCACTGGTGCTCATGGCAATGGCGCTGTGAAGGTGCTGGTGAAGTAATAGGTGCTGGTGAAGTAATTAAAGAGCAACCATCGCCACGCTCGACGTAGTCTCTCTATGGAGCTAACGTCGCCAAAGGCGGCGAATGTACATAACCGCTGGCGAAGCAGCCTTGGCTGCGTAGCCTGCGGACAATAAAAAGGGAAGAAGCGTCCTCAAAGAGGGCGAACATAACATAGATGGTTATTTCTAAGTGTGTTCGCCCTCTTTGAGGACGCTTCTTTTTGTTTAGATCATATGTTATCTAAACAATTTCAATATTACCAACTACATAGATAACAATCGAACAACCTATACAACAACTGAACAACCTATACAACAACTGAACAACCTATACAACAACTTAACAACATATACAACAATTGAACAACATAGACAATGTTGTCTTTTTCCTGACTTCGTCATCGTGTCACCCAAGAAATAGAAATCATCTAATATTTCTCGGCAAGAATGCAAAAAATCAGGTCATTTCTCGTATAGGGGGTCGAGCTTGCTATTTTATGCGTCTTTTTGCGCGTCACCCAATACGACAAGAACAGTCATTGATTATCAAGCATTTACAAGCCTGTCTTAAAAAAGTGACGAAGTCAGGTGAACAACCTATACAACAACTGAACAACCTATACAACAACTTAACAACATATACAACAATTGAACAACATAGACAATGTTGTCTTTTTTATACCTTATATATAAAGGTTGTCATAGTTGCTCTTTGGTTGTTCAAAGTTGTTGAGTTGAGTTGTTCAAAGTTGTTGAGCTTAGTTGTTCAAAGTTGTTGAGTTAATAAACCAAAGTTGTTGAGTTAATAAACCAAAGTTGTGTGAGTTTATTCTCTTTCCTTCCTTCATAATTTCCCCCTCTTCTCCTCTCTAAAATCGTTAAGAAAGGAATAAACAATGTATTGGGGGTTAAAAAAGTTTAAACTATTGCAACAAATCGGGCCCTACATACGTCTTATCAGTAACTTTGTCTTTTACAGAGGCATTGCCCTATAGAAATAAAAGATAATAAACAGATTTAGAAACAAGAAAAAGAAACATTGCTATGAAAAAGAACTTATTGACCCTATCGCTCTTTGCCGGACTCTTGGTATTTGCCAGCTGCGCCAGCAAGAAAGATCTTCAGAACTGCCAGCTCGAGAACAAAGAGCTGCTGAAGAACAACGAGAGTGTGAAAGACCAGTTGGCCGATGTGCGTGCACAGCTTGCTGCTGCCAACGCTCGCGTTACCACTCTGAACGACCAGCTCGACCAGCAGAAAAAAGACTATGCTTCGCTGCAGCAGTCGCTCGACAAGAGCCTTACCAACGCTGGCTCAAACAACATCAATATCTCGAAACTTGTCGACCAAATTAACGAGTCGAACCAGTATATCCGCCACCTGGTAGAGGTGAAGTCGAAGAGCGACTCGCTGAACATGGTGCTCACCAACAACCTCACCCGCTCGCTGAGCAAGGAAGAGATGAAAGAGGTAGACGTACAGGTGCTGAAGGGCGTGGTTTACATCTCGCTGGCCGACAACATGCTGTATAAGAGCGGTAGCTATGAGATTAACGACCGCGCTGCCGAGACCTTGAGCAAGATAGCCAAGATTATTAAAGACTATAGCGACTATGAGGTGCTGATTGAGGGTAACACCGACAATGTGCCTGTAAACAGTAACGCTGCGTCGATGAAGAACATTCGCAACAACTGGGACCTCTCGGCTCTGCGCGCATCAAGCGTGGTACAGGCTCTGCAGAACCAGTATGGCGTAGA
>CAKQFW010000093.1 GCA_934230965.1 uncultured Prevotella sp. | reverse complement strand
ACATCGAGCCACGCGCCAAACTTGCGTCCCACCTCTTTAAAACACGACTTTTGTTCAAAGCCCAGCGCCTGGTGCAAGGCTATGCTGCCCTCGTTACCTCCTGTTATACAAGCGATCAGCGCATGAAAGCCTTGCGCCCTGCACTGTTCAATAAGCTGCTGCATAAGCCGCTTTCCTATACCCCTATGACAATAATCGGGGTGCAGATAGATGGTGGTTTCAAGCGTCTGGCTATAAGCCATGCGCTCTTTCCATAGGTGCGCATAGCAGTAGCCCACCACGTGGCCCTCGTGTTCATAAACAAGGTAGGGATATTGGGCCGATATACTGGTAATGCGGTGCAGCATGTCGGCCGTGGTTACAGCTTGCGTTTCAAAACTAATGGTGGTGTTTAGCACATAATGGTTATATATGTGGGCAATGGTCTGTGCATCAGTAGCGTTTACGTTTCTTATCATTGTTCATAAGTTTTTTGCTAAGTCAGAAGTATGTATCTATCCGTGTGTAGCCGAAAAAAAAACAATACATCTTATACAAAACAAAGATAATAATAATAATTGGTTATACAAACTTTTCTCTATTCATTGTCACCTTTTTATATCCATAAACACATTTCTTACACCCTTTTACGTTTTAACCAAAATACAAGCAAGCCCTAACGACCGATTTGGGTTAAACAACAAAAGAGCAACAAAAGAGCAACAATTTCATTCCTTTTGTAATGAAGATGATGATGTTCTTGTTGCTCTCTTGTTGCTCTCTTGTTGCTCTCTTGTTGCTCTCTTGTTGCTCTCTTGTTGCTCTCTTGTTGCTCCTTGTTGTTATTATGTTGTGTTATTATTGTTGATTTATTAAAAATTGAACTTTCGTAAGTGCATAATAAACACATTTTCAAGTGATTATCATCTCAAGAGAGCGTCGCCGCGCTCGACTTTGTCGCTTGCTTGAGATAATTACCACATTTTAAAAGCGAAAGTTCAGTTAAAAGCACATTCTCAACAACAAACAGCATTTTATCGTTTCACCTCAAACTTTGCTTTGAGGCGAATGTCTTGCGACGAGGCGCCTACCAGCACATCAAAGGTGCCAGGTTCTACCACACGCTTCATATCTTGGTTGATGAGCGAGAGCTCGTCAAAGCCAAGGGAGAAGTCGACACGCTGACTTTCGCCCGCATCGAGGCACACCTTTTTAAAGGCGCGAAGCTGCAAGGGCGGCTGCGACACCGTAGCAGCACGATCTGAGAGGTAGAGCTGCACCACCTCGTCACCGCTACGCTCGCCCGTATTCTTAATGGTGAGCGACACGCGCACCGAGTCGGCAGCATCATTAAGCGGCGTTACAGTAAGGTCTGAATAAGCAAACTGTGTGTAGCTCAAGCCATAACCAAAGGGATAGAGGGGTGCACCCTTCTCGTCCATATAGTCGCGTTTTATGTTTTGACTGTAATAAACAGGCAGCTGACCCACGCTACGCGGGATGCTGACAGGCAGACGACCCGAGGGATTGACATCGCCAAACAGAATAGAGGCGATAGCCTTGCCACCCTGTTCGCCCGGATACCATGCTGTGAGCAAGGCGTTGGCCACCTCAGCAGCGCGGTTCATGAGCAGCGGACGGCCCTCAATATACACAATAACGAGCGGCTTGCCCGTCTTTGCCACCGCCTCAATAAGCTGTTCTTGCTTGCCTAAAAGCGACAGCGTAGCACGGTCGAAGCCCTCGCCACACTCCATGTCAGAGAGCGTCTTGCTCTCGTCGACAGTGGCGGCACCCGTAGCAATATACTTTGTTTTAAAGTCGCGAGCGCTCGATCCGCCCACCACCAGCACCACAGCGTCGGCACCTTCGGCAGCACGTACAGCAGCGGGGATGTCGGCCGATGTGGTATCGCGAATGGCACATCCACGTTCATACACCACCTCCACATTGCCTCCTGCCACAGCACGAATGCCATCAAGCACCGTGCTAATTTCTTCACGAGGCTGCGGAGCCGTATAGTCGCCCAGCTGATTATAAGGCATATCGGCATTAGGGCCTATCACGGCAATGCGCTTCATTGTTCGGCTCAAGGGCAAGATGCCATCATTCTTCAGCAGCACGGTGCCCTCTTCGGCCACCTTCTGTGCCAACTTCTTATGTTCAGTAGAACGGCATACCTCGCGGGCACGCTTGGGCTGAACGTAGGGGTTATCGAACAGGCCGAGACGAAACTTCATCGCCAAGACATTAGACACGGCACGGTCAAGGTCAGCCATGGTGATAAGGCCCTCGTCAAGGGCTTTCTTCAGGTTCTTGCCAAAGGCGCCACCGCCGAGGTCCATGTCGAGGCCAGCCTTCAGCGCCAACACCGCACCCTCTTTGTTATTGGCAGCGGCACCCATGCCCGCAATACCATCAACCGACAGTAGGTCGCTATACACAAAGCCTTTAAAGCCCCACTCGCCACGCAACATATCAGTAAGCAGATGGCGGTTTGAGGTACAGGGTATGCCGTCGATGCTGTTATACGATGTCATTACCGTGCCAGCACCAGCCTTCACCGCCTTCTCAAAAGGCAGCAGCAGTTGCGAGCGCAAGAGGCGTTCGCCAGCATAAACGGGGCCACCATTGTGTCCGCCCTCAGGCACGCCATAGGCAGCAAGGTGTTTTAAGGTGCAGATAACGTGCTGCTTGTCGGCACTGTTGTCGCCCTGCATACCACGCACCACGGCTGTGCCCAACACCGAGGTGAGCCAAGGGTCTTCGCCGAAGGTCTCCTCCATGCGCGACCAGCGCGGCTCGCGAGCCACGTCGAGCACAGGGCCATAGCCTATGTTTGAGCCTTGTGCGGCAGCCTCAAGGCCAATGGCCGAACCCATATCATACAGCAACGAGGGGTTCCATGTAGATGCCGCTGTGAGCGATGTAGGGAACACCGTGGTGCCGATGGCCATATGGCCGTGCGGACACTCTTCAGCAAAGAGGATAGGTATGCCGAGGCGTGTTTGCTCTACCGCATAACGCTGCAGCGCGTTGATAGCCTTAGCCGAGAGTTCGGGGTTCAGACCCGTCTCCAGCGTCTTCTGTGTCCAAGGGTCGGCACGCAGCACAGCCCAGAACGAGCCTATGGGCGTGGCATCCATCTTCTGTTTAAACAGGGCCGAAGGCTCCACGCTGTTCTTCCCCGTCTTTGTGTACATCTCCCAGCCCAGCGGACAGACGAGCTGCCCCACCTTCTCTTCTACCGTCATGCGGCTGATAAGGTCGGCCACACGCGCCTCGGTGGGTTGCGTGGCTTGCTTATAGACGAGCAGCGCAGTTTGTTTGCGAGCCGCCTTTGTAGTGGCCTTTTTCTGTGCCATTAAGGGCATGGCAATCAGAACTGCACAGGCCAATGTAATATGTTTGATGTTCATCGTATAATATCTAAAAGTTTAATTGCAATAATTGCACATTGTTATCACTGCACAATCACGTTTCTCGTTTCATCTCTTAAAAGCAAACGAAAAGCAAAAAGTGAAAGAAAGCCAAAAAGAGGAGGCACTAAAATAAAAGCACCTCCTCTTTCTTATTTATCTATTTTTCAAATGTGTTTTTAGGCGCATTACTCCTTAGCATAACCTTCGTTCTGCACAAGTTTACCGTTGCGCTGCAACTCGTTGAGCGGGAACGGCCATACAAGGTCAGTAGCCTTGAAGGTAGCACCAGCACCGTTGGTAGCACCAATGAGGTTCACATAGTCAACCTTACCCTTGGTGTCAGCAGAAACTTCGGGGAACATCTTTGTACGCAAGCAGTCGTCCCAAATCTTGAACTCGAGCGGGAACTCGCGCAGACGCTCTGTCCAGCAAGCGTGGATGAAGTCGTCCTTAGAGAGAGCCTTCAGAGCAGTCTTGGTAGCATCAAGGGTCTTGCCGTTAGCACGAACCTGCACCTGTGCCAGATAGCCAGCAGCCTCGTCGGTAACAGCACCACCCGACTGTACGATAGCCTCGGCAGCGTCGAGCAGAGCCTCTGAGTAGCGGAAGAAGTTTTGGTCTTTTGTGCCCTGACCTGTGGTCATACAAGCTTCCTCGTCATAGAAGTACCAGCAGCCAGGCTCGGTGTCGCTCCATGACTTAACCTCACCCTTCTTGTTCGTGTAAGAGAACTGCCAGTGGAAGAACTGGTTGGGCTGCACGCGCAAGTCATTGGCATCGTAGATATTGAGGAAACGAGAGCTGGGACCATAGATGCGGCGGCAGATGCTATATGTGCTCAGCAGACCGTCGGCACCAGAGAAAGCGTAAGAAGGCCACCAGCCGCTTGTGCTGATTGTGGCATTATACTCGTAAGCGTAGATAACCTCGTCGAGACCATCGGTAGAGCGCAGCTGGTTGTATGCGCTTTGGTCGGTGGTGTTGATGTTCTCGGTGAGTTTGTGGCCCGAGTTGAGCACGGTCTTCACGCTGGTAGCAGCCTCACTATACTTTCCCTCCTGCATGTAAACAGAGGTGAGCAGCATGGCGGCAGCATACTTGCCTACGCGGTTGCCGTTCTCATAGAATTTCTTTGCGGGCAGCAGGTTTACAGCCTCTTTGAGGTCGCTCTCAATCTGTGCGTAGATAGCAGAGGCATCCGACTTGGCCACCTGATAGGTAGTGGGGTCGTCACTTGTAGGAGTGATGAGCAAGGGCACACCGCCGAAATACTTAACGAGCGTGAAGTAGTTGAATGCGCGGAAGAAATAAGCCTCACCCTTAGCCGTGTTGCGTGCGTCGGTGGTCATGTCAACATTGTCTGCCGATGACAATATGCCGTTGGAGATGTTGATGGCCTGATAGCAAGAGTAGTAGAAATTCTCGAAGCTACCGCTCACGGTGTTGGTCTGCTCCTGACGGGTAAGCTCGCGTGCATAGGCACATGTGCGCTCCTGGCCGTCATACTCGTTGCGGAAATAACCGGTCAGCATGCCGGGCAGAGTAGAGATAGGACCCATGTATGCGCTGCCTGCACCAGTGAGCTGGTTGGGGGCGCCACGACGATACAGTGAGGTTGCATTTTCCTGAATCTGCAGAGAGGTCTTATAGTAATCGGGAGCGGTGAGCGAAGAGCGAACCTCCTCGTCGAGCCAACTTTCACAAGAAGTGAGCGTGCCAAGGCAAGCGCAAGCGACCACTGCTATAAAAAATTTATTTTTCATTGTTAAATATTTTTTGTAGGATGCCGCCACCATCAAAAGAGGGACGGCACCTTTTTGTTCTACTGTTGTTTACTTAATCTTAATATACGACTTTGTGTGGCTTAGAAAGCTACGCTCAGACCCAATGTGAAGGTTCTTGCTCTCGGATAAGAGAAGAAGGATGCATTCTGACCAAACTTGCTACCCATAGAGTCGGTCTGTGAAGTAGACTCAGGATCGTAGCCGTTGAAATCGCTTGAGCAAATCATGAACAGGTTGTTGGCGCTTGCATAAACGCGGAGACCAGAGAGACCAAGAGGCTTGATCAGGTTGCGGTCGAATGTGTAGCCAATCTGCAGCATGTTGCAACGCAAGTAAGAGCCGTCTACAACCCAAGAAGAATCTACAGTTGTGTCCTGACCGGCGTGGTGGTTGTTGGCCAGATAAATCATCTGCTCCATAGCGCCAGGGTTTGTTCCGTTGTAAGCGTCATACAGGATGTTGCTCAAACCGTTGGTAATGCCGAAGCGGTCGTATGTAGAGTGGTAGAACTGCTGCATGGTCTCAACGCCCCATACAAACTGCATATCGAGTGTAAGATCCCAGTTTTTGTAGTTGAAGGTGTTCACCCAGCTACCAGTCCAATCAGGAATACCCTTACCCAAAATTTCCTTGGTTTCGGTACGTTTTGCACGACCTATCTGCTTCTGCTCGCACTTGCCAGCAGCAAAGTCTTCCTTGGTCCAAACGCCGAGACGACGATAGCCGTAGAATGAGCCCATGCTCTCGCCTACGCGCAGCACGCCTTCGTAGCCACCAACCCAGTTCATAAGACCGATGTCCTCGTTGTTCTCACCGAGCTTGGTAATCTCATTCTTATTGTAGTTGAGGTTGAGAGTAGAAGTCCAGGTGAAGTCCTTGGTGCGGAACGGAGTGCCGCTAACCATGATGTCAAGGCCCTGGTTCTTAACCGAACCGATGTTCTTGAACATTGATGTGAAGCCTGTAGAGTAAGGAACGGGGCAGTCGAGCAATAGGTCGGTGGTCTTCTTGTGATAGTAAGACACGTCGAAGTTCAAACGATCCTGGAACAGACCGAGGTTGAAGCCGAGGTCAAACTGTGCGGTCTTCTCCCACTTCAGGTCGGGGTTAGCCAGAGAGCTTACATAAGAGTAAGAAGCATACTGGTTGTTGAGCAGCATGGTGCCAGAGCTTACGCGAGCGAGCGACTGGTAGGGGCTGATCTCAGAGTTACCTGTCAAGCCATAGCTGGTGTGCAGTTTCAAGTTGCTGATAGCCTTGATATCCTTCATAAAGTCTTCCTGAGAGATATTCCAAGCAAGACCTGCTGAGGGGAAGAAAGCATACTTGTTGTTCTTACCAAACTTAGAAGAACCATCGACACGGGCAGTAACAGTAGCTGAGTAGCGATCCTTCAAGGTGTAAGCCAAACGGAGGAAGTAAGAGTTCATGCGCCAGCGGTTCCAGTTTGACTCGGGTGAGTTGGGTTTAGTACCAGCAGCCATGTTAAAGGTCTTGTAGAAGTCGTCAGAGAAGCCCTGAGTGTACATGTAGTTGTAGTCGTAGGTGCGCTCCTGCCAAGACAGACCTGCCATAGCGTTGATACGGTGGATGTCGAATACCTTATTATAGGTAAGGTAGGTCTCCTCCTGCCAGTAGAGCACGTCGCTGTTGCTTATAGAAGCCACGCCCTGCTCGTTCTGCGAGAGGTTCACGAGGTCGCGAGAGCTGTAGTAGCTACCGCGGTTGTGGTGATAGTCAACACCGAACTGTGTCTTCAGATCCAGACCATCGAGGAGGTGGAATGTGAATGCAGCGTTACCGAACAGCTGTGTGCGGTAGTTGGCACGGGTTTGGCCCTTGAGGATAGCCACAGGGTTGGTCATGGCCTCGAAGCCGAAGAGGTTGTTCATTTCGTTGCTGATGCTCTGAGTAGTGGTGTAGTTGCCGCTCTTGTCTTTAACGGGCAACCAAGGCAACATCTCAATCATAGTACGACGAGCGTCCTGGCCGCCACCGTCCTCAGGAGTATAGTGAGTCCAAGTGTGGTTAACAGTCAAGTTAACAGCTGTCGACAGCCACTCAGTAGGATTAGCGTCGTAAGTCATCTTAGCGTTTACACGCTTGCTGTAAGTGTCGAGCACGATACCCTGCTGGTCGGTATAGTTAAGGAAGGCGCCCATTGACGACTTCTTTCCAGCCTGCTGGATGCTAATCTGATGGTTGTGAGAGAAAGCAGTGCGTGTAGCCTCGTCCTGCCAGTCGGTATCATAGAGAGGATTGCCGTTGGCATCGAAGTAGTTGCTGTCGATGAACCAGTCTTTGCGGTCCAGACTCCAGTTCTTACCCATGTAGGTGTTCTCGTTCTGCAGACCCTGCATAAAAGCGTCGCACCACTCCTGAGCGTTGAGCACGTCCATCTTACGAGCCATTGTGCTGATAGAGAATGAACCATCATAGCTGATGCGTGTGCCTTCTTCGTTCTTCAAACCACGCTTTGTGGTAACGAGGATAACACCGTTGGCACCACGAGCACCGTAGATAGCGGTAGCTGAAGCGTCTTTCAGAACCTCCATCGACTCGATGTCGTTAGGGTTAATCATGCCGAAGCCTTCCATTACAACACCGTCAACAACGTAGAGAGGGTCGGTTGACGAGTTGATGGTAGCCATACCACGGATCACTACCTTATTATTATAGGCACCGGGCTGGCTTGAGTTAGAGAACAC
>CAKQFW010000092.1 GCA_934230965.1 uncultured Prevotella sp. | reverse complement strand
GAATAATGATGGTGTGATAGATGAATATGACCGTGTAGTGATAGGTGGCGATAAACCCCTGCAAAGTTTCGGCCTTGACTTTGGCTTTGAATGGAAAGGCTTTGAATTTTCAATGTTGTGGCAAGGATACTATAATAGAGATTTATATGTTAATGACCGCACATTAGTAGAAGGCTTTCAGGCCGTAGGACAAGGATACGGACAGGCTTACAAGAATATTTTAGGACGTTGGACACCTGAGACAGCAGACAGAGCTACATATCCGCGCTTGTCGGCTGGTGGAAATACCTATAACTATGGTGGCTATTGGGGATCATCACTATGGATGCATAAAGGCAACTTCTTGCGGTTGAAGAATGTGCAGTTGGCTTACAATATTCCTACTAATGTTTGCCAAAACTTGCTTGGTGGTCTGCGTGTGAAATTATTTGTAAGTGCACAGAATGCACTCACGTTCTCAGCTTGCGACTTGGTTGACCCTGAGGTGACCTTCACTTCATCGCCTATACAGCGTTGCTTCTTCACGGGTATAACCCTAAACTTCTAAAAACATTTTAACAACGAATATTTATGAAACGTAAAATAAATATATTAGCAACTATTGTCTTTGGTGCAACGCTTTTCACGTCGTGCATGGACAACTATGAGACATTGCCTGCCGATGAGTTTACGTGGGAATATCTGTTTTCGCCTACCGATTCGGTGGGAACACAATCACGTCAGTTGCTCAATTCTATCTACGATGTCATGAAAACAGGACACAATCGTGTGGGAGGCGACTATCTGGATGCTGCCACTGACGATGCTATCAGCTGCAAAGCAGATAATGATCCTGATGTAACACGTATCTATAAAGGAAGCTACACTGCCAGTAACCGTGTGGGTGGTGACATGATGTGGGATGAATATTATGCAGGCATACGTAAAGCCAATATTTTAATTGATGGTATTGATCGTGTGCCATTTCGTCTGACTTATGTTAATGCATTAGGACAGACACGTCCGTTGGGCGTATCAATGAAGGCTGAGGCTCGTTTCTTGAGGGCTTGGTTTTACTTTCAGTTGGTACGTAGATATGGTGGCGTACCGTTGATGGGCGATAAGGTTTACGGATTGAATGACAACCTTGAACTACCGCGAAACTCATTTAAAGACTGTATTGATTATATCGTAAAAGAACTTGATAATGTGCAAGATTCGCTGCGTCCGATGCCTGTTGTTAATATGTCAGAGTATGCACATGTGGCAACAAAGCAAGCTTGCCAAGCATTAAAGTCGAGAGTGTTGTTATATGCTGCCAGTCCGCTGTTTAATGGTAAAACACTTGAAGCTGGTAATGAATTGGTGGGCTATAAAGACTATGATAAAGAACGCTGGAAACGCGCGGCCGACGCTGCCCGTGATCTTATCTATAGTGTAGGACATAAGGGCTCTGAAGATCTTATCTTAACTGAAGATATGCGCGACGTTTTTCTCAATTATTATAGCTATGGGGCCAATCCAGAGCTCATCTTCTTCCGTAATGATGGCAAGAGTAAGGCTATAGAAAGCGCTAATGGCCCGTTAGGATTTACTGGTAGCAACTTAGGTAACGGACGTACGTGTCCCACACAAAACCTGGTTGATGCCTTCCCTATGCTTGACGGTAAACCCATTGGTGAGAGCACCACATATCCTTATGACGACCAAAACCCATATGCCAACCGAGATCCTCGACTTGATATGACGGTTTTGCACAATGGTTCAACATGGTTAGGCAAAACATTGGCCACTTGGCAAGGTGGTGATAATAACCCTTCAAATGGTAGTAGCTATTCGAAAACGAGCTATTTTATGGGTAAGTTTATGGGCAAGTTTGCTGATGCTACATCATATAGCGAGCATACGCGCGTGTGGGTAATGTTTCGTTATGCAGAGATATTACTTAATTTTGCTGAGGCAGAAAATGAATATCTTGACGCACCTTCAAAAGATGTGTATGATGCTATACGCATGTTGCGTAAACGTGCTGGCATTAAGGCAGGACAAACAGGCTGCAAGTATGGACTGCCTGATGGCATGACCAAAGATGAAATGCGTAAAGTGATACAAAACGAGCGGCGCATAGAGTTGGCTTTCGAGGAGCATCGTTTTTACGATATTCGTCGTTGGCGCATTGCTGAAGAGGTGTTTGCCAAACCCTTGCAAGGCATGAATATTACGGTGGGATCAGGTCAAACCGTATATACGCGTGTCGACTTAATGACAACAAAGTTCAGTACAAAAAACTATTTGTATCCTATCCCCTATAGCGAAGTGATCAAGAATAAAAATATGAAACAGAACCCTAATTGGTAACCGAATATGAAACGACTTTTATTTATACTGGTATGTCTCTGTACATACGCTATAGCTTTCGCACAGAATATCACTGTTAGCGGAACGGTTACAGCTTCTGATGGTGGAGATGCGCTCATCGGTGTTACGGTGAAGAGTGTCAAGGGTAAGGAGGCTGCTGTTACCGACTTTGACGGACGTTACACCATTAAAACGCAAGTAGGACAGAAACTGGTATTCTCGTATATCGGTTATCGCGAGTATACGGTTACTGTAAAGGGAGCGCTACTAAATGTGGTGATGCAACCAGATAACAGCAATCTTGACGAGGTGGTGGTAGTGGGCTACGGACAAGCTAAGCGCCTTACCATGACTGGTGCTGTGAGCGCTGTTAACGGAGCTGAGCTGCGCAAGGTGCCTGTGAGCAGTGTGCAAAACACGCTGGCAGGAAAACTGCCTGGCTTCTTCTCGCAGCAGCGTAGCGGACAGCCTGGTAAGGATGCTTCTGATTTCTTTATCCGTGGCGTAAGCTCTTTAAATGATGCGGGTAACAAACCGTTGATTATTGTTGATGATGTAGAATATAGTTACGATCAGTTGTCGCAAATTAATGTGAACGAAATAGAAAGTATATCTATATTGAAAGATGCCTCAACAACGGCTATCTATGGTATTAAGGGTGCCAATGGCGTGCTGGTGGTAAAAACTCGTCGTGGTGTAGATGGTGCTCCGAAAATCAATGTGCGTATGGAAACCGGATTGCAAATGGCGGTTCGTACACCTAAATTTCTTAATTCGTATCAGACCGCACAATTGGTAAACGAAGCCTATAAGAACGATGGCCTTACCCCAGCATTTACAGAAACCGATATTGAACATTTTCGTACTGGTGACGACCCTTATGGGTATCCAGATGTAAACTGGTATAATGAAATATTTAAGAAAACAGCTATGCAGTCGAACATCAATGTTGATGTATCGGGTGGTTCTGAACGTCTAAAATATTTTGTGTCGGTGGGCTACTTCGGCCAAAACAGTTTGTTACGCGACTTTGATTCGGGTGATGATTTGAACAGTAGTTATCGCTATCGCCGTTTTAATTTCCGTTCAAACCTCGACTTTCAGGTTACAAACAATCTCTCAATGCGTCTTGATGTCACTTCTCGTTTCATGAATATCAATGAGCCCCGAGGCATCAATGCCGTAGGAGCTATCTACGACTTTAATGAGATGCATCCCTATTCGGCACCTGTGAAGAATCCTGATGGAACAGATGCTTATCTGTATGACACCAATTCTCGACGTCCTACACTTAATGCACGTCTTGCCAATGAGGGGTATAACCGTACGCGCCGTAATGACAATAACCTTCTTTACAGCGCCAACTGGAAAATGGATTTTCTAATAAAGGGCTTGTCATCAAATCTGCGTGTGGCTTATTCTACAATTGATGAGAACGCGCGTTCGGCTTGGCGCAACTCGTATCCCACCTATCATTATAATTCAGCAACAGGTTTATATAATATTAATCCTGATGGCGTTTATACAAAGGGCGTTCCCGCTATTACTGTTGACCCGCATACGGCTATTAAAGATCTTAATCTGATGGCCTCAATCAATTATGCTCGTGTGTTTAATCAGATACACGATGTAAATGCGATGTTGCTATTTAATCAGGAAAGCAAAACGGTAGAACTGGATAGCCCATCATGGGTGTATTCACCGCAGGTGCCCACTAAATTTCGTGGCACAACATTGAAGCTGAGTTATAAGTATGATAGCCGATATCTTATTGATTTCAATATGGCTTACAATGGCTCTGACCGTTTCAAAGCAGGACATCGCTATGGCTTCTTTCCTGCCATTGGCTTAGGATGGGCTATCTCTGAAGAGTCATGGTTTCGCAAGCACGTAAAGGGTGTAGACCTTTTGAAACTGCGCACATCGTACGGCTTAGTGGGTAGTGATGTGGCTATGGGTAACCGCTACCTTTATAATCAGGTATATGAAAATGGTAATAGCTATTATTTCTCTGAGTATGAGGCAGAAGCTTTTCCTGGATATAAGGAAGGAGCTTTGGGTAATGACAATGTTACATGGGAAAAGGCGAAGAAGTTTGACCTGGGTATTGATTTGAACCTTTTTAATTGTCTCTCGCTTACTTTCGACTATTTCTATGATAAACGCTATGATCAGTTGGTATATCGTAATGATATCCCGCTTATCTTAGGTGTAGGAACCTCGCCTGTTAATATTGCTCGTACCACAAATCAGGGCTTTGACGGACAGATTGGTTATCGACAGAAGTTTGGCGATTTCCAGTTTAATACTAATTTCGTGTTCTCATATGCTAAGAACAAAATTGTATATCAGGCCGAATCTCAGCAACTTTATCCCTGGTTGGCATCTACAGGTCATTCAATAGGTCAGCCCTTTGGCTATACTTGGGAGGGATACTATACGCCCGACGATATTGCAAAGATAAAGGCAGGTGCTGCCGACGCTCCCGCTGTACCTAATACAGATATACCAGTTCAGGCTGGCGATTTGAAATATAAGGATTTGAATGGTGATGGTATTATCAACGATTATGACAAGAGTGCTATAGGTAAGCCCAATCTGCCTAACACTACTCTGGGGTGGACCGTGGGTGGCTCTTGGAAAGGCTTGACGCTTAGCGTTTTGTTCCAAGGCTCTTTCAATTATAGTTTCAGTGTGGTAGGAACGGGTATCGAACCCTTTAAGAGCCAATTCCAGCCTTTACACTTGGAACGTTGGAACTTGGAACGATATGAGAATGGAGAGCCTATAAATTTCCCGCGTCTTACGAGCAACGGTAATACAGTAAATAGTGCCCAGGCTTATATGTCAGACTTTTGGCTTGTTGACGCATGGTATATTCGCTTGAAGACAATCGATCTCTCATACGATTTCCCAAAGAAGTATACCCCGCGCTTCCTTAGCGGTCTTCGCCTCTATATGAATGCATATAATCTTTTCACCTGGACCAGCTATGATAAGTATCAGCAAGACCCGGAAATTAAAACAAATTCGGCCGGTGATGCATACATGAATCAGCGAGTTATAAACTTCGGTATTAGTTTGTCTCTGTAAGGTTGAAAGAAGAAAACTGATATATAGTTTAGGTATAAGAAAATAGAAGCATATTTAAGTCCAGTGAAGGATTTTAATATGCTTCTTTTTTATCCTCTGTTATCTTCTCGATTCTATTACTTCTTTTGATTTTCAGTATCTTGCTCTCATCGTTTTTATTTAGTACTATCGTTATTTGGTATATTAAGGCAATAGTGTTGATGTCAAGAATATAATGTATCCTCTTCTTTTTATAGGTAAATAAAAAGCCTTGCAAGCACATCTGTAACGCTTGCAAGGCTTTTGTTGGTTATAAGTTTTTTGAAAAACTTTGTTTGGTGGTTCAATATTGTTTTGTTGATGAAACAATAATGTTATTTATCTTTCTTACCGAAGATAGAGAAGTGAACGTAGCGCTTGGGATGCTGACGGAGGTCGATGACGAGCGAGTCGGCATTGCGCATGGTCGAGCTGAGGTTGTTATACAGTGCTGGGTCGTTCATGAGCAGACCGAGTGTTCCCTCTTTGCTGTTCAGCTTTGCCGTGAGCTCTTGCACGTTAGCAATGGTTTGGTCAACCTGTTTCATGGTTGAGGCTACATCAACAGCGGCCAGATTGGCTGTAAGCAGTTGTGTGTTGTCCAGCACCTTGTCGGCTTTGGTCATCATGGCAGGCATATTGCGGTTTACGTTTGCCATCAGCGTGTTCAGTTGTTCTGTTGAAGTGGTGAGGTTGGCCGTGATGTTTTGTACATTATGCAGCGACTCTTTAATGGCGGGGTCGGCCAAGATAGTGTTCAGGCTTGTCATAATGCTGTCGAGCTTGGGCAACATCTTCTCAATGGCGGGTATCATGTTTTGCAGTTGTCCCATTGCGCCATTGTTCACGTTGCCGTTGAAGGTCTCGCCAGGGTTCACTCTTTCGCGTGGGTTGTTAGCCAGCAACAGGTTTATCTTCACGTTGCCTAACATATCGCTTTCTATTTCTGCCGAGCTTCCTGCTGGTATGCGCAGCTGCTTGTCTACGCCAATGATAACCTTGGGGCCTTTATTGCCTGTATAATCGTAGATGATGCTTTTTACCACACCCACCTTATAGCCGTCGGCATAAACAGGGCTTGATGCCGAGAGGCCGGTGATGTCGGTAAAGTTTACACCATACTCGTTTTGTGACGAAAACACGTTCAGTCCTTTCAGAAAGTTCATTCCAAAGAAAAGAATGATTACTCCCACTATTGCCACGAGGGCAATTCTAACTTCTTTTGTAAAGTATTTCATCTTGTTCCTAACTATATTTGCGTTATTTACTGTTTTGCGTTATTTACTGTTTCGCGTTATTCCTTATTTTAAAGTTATTTGTTTCGGTTGCTTTTAAAGAGCTTTATTGCTTCGTTCACATCCATGCGTTGCCCGTCTTTCAGGGCGATAATGAAGCATGAGGGGAACTGTGCTACCACTTCTTTGCGCAAACGATAAATCTCGTTATAGTTGGCCGAAGCACCATAGGTATATTTATAACTGTTGCCTTCAGAATAGAAGTCGACACCTTTCAATCCTTTAAAAGCAGCGTCGTTAGCTTTCAACTTGCGACTGCTGGTCATGATTTGTATCTTGAAGACAGGCGCACTTTGCTCTACATTCTGAGCCATAGATGCTGGCTTTGTCTCTTGAACAGGTTTTGTCTCTTGAACAGGTTTTGTCTCTTGAGCAGGCTTTGTTTCTTGAGCAGACTTTGTTTCTTGAACAGGCTTTGCCACAGACGTAGGCTTGGCAGCAGTTTGCTTCACCTCTTGTGTTGGCTTAGCCACAGACTTGTTGTTTGTAGCCTTTCCAGCTTTTTCATCAAATGTTATGATGTCTTCTTCCAAAGCCATTAGGCTTTGTTCGCTTTGGACATTTGTCTTTGCTTCAGACTTGGTATTTTTCCTTGCCTCAGGCTTGGCATTGTTCTTTGCCTCAGGCTTGGTATCATTCTTTGCCTCAGGCTTATTCTTTGTTTCATTCTTAGCTTCTACCTCATTATCAGTTTCGGGCAAAGGTTTGTAAGGAATGGTGATGCCACCTGCCTGTTTGCTCTTATACTCGATGAAGGCGTTGTAGATACCACGTCCTATGCGGTCTACCATGTTAGGGTCGTTCAGCGCTTTCTCTTCGTCGGGTGTAGTGATGAAGCCTAACTCGATGAGGCAGGCGGGCATTGACGTGAGGCGTAACACGGCAAAGTTGTCTTGGTGTACGCCTTTGTTAATGCGTCCCGCCATTGAGCAAACGTTACGTTGCAGCAATTTAGCAAACTCTACGCTTTGCTGCATATTATGGTCTTGCACAAACTCGAACATGATGTTGCTTTCGGCCGAGTTAGGGTCGTAGCCCACGTAGTGCTGCTTATAGTCTTTCTCCATGAAGATAACGGCGTTCTCGCGTTTGGCCACATCAAGGTTTGTCTTGGTGCCATGCGATCGTCCGTCGCCCAGCGTGTAGGTTTCAAATCCGCGTGATATTCTACCTTTCGGCAGTGCGTTGGTATGTA
>CAKQFW010000091.1 GCA_934230965.1 uncultured Prevotella sp. | reverse complement strand
GATGATAATTGCTGACATTTGCAATGTTTTCACATATACATAAACTTAAAAAAAAGAAGAAAAGAAACAGACATTAAAGAAGAATGAAACGCAAGTTTGGATAAGCAATACAAAACAATTGCTATCCTACAACATCAGAGACTTTTTACGAGGTGAAAACCTCATAATTGTTAATGGGCGTTTACGTTCTACGACTTTTAAGATATTGAGCTTTTAGCTCTTGTTCTCTAAAATCCGAATACCGCCAATATTCAACTACAATGAGAACAAGCTGCAGGAGGTTCACGCTATTTTGGCGTGAACCGTTCTGTGCTTGCAATTGTAGTTCGGTCACTTGGCGGTAACCGGGATTTTAGGCAAGCCACGAACGGTTCAACGCCTTTTTTTATACCCTTATAATGACAAACTTTTCAAAAGCAACGTTTGCTTTGTTGCTTCTGTTATCGGCCGTATCGTGCAAAAACAATAAGGTTGATATGGGAGACTACATGGCAGAAAGAGACTCTATTATACAAGAGAACAAAACAAAGACACAACAACTTAACGAGCTGAACGGCATCATTACTACTATTGCTACAGGCTTAGACAGCATTGCCCTTCAAGAAAACATTCTTTTCACCAACCAAGGGCGTGACGGCGTAAAACTCGACCGCCACCAGATAGCAGCCAATCTAAACCACATGGCCGATATCTTGGCGCGACAAAGAAAGAAGATACAACTGCTTCAAGACTCTTTGGCAAACCGGAACTCGTCTGAAAGTGTTGAGCGCCTACAAAAGGTGGTAGAATTTCTTAACCAGCAGTTGGCCGAAAAAGATAAGGTGATACAATCGTTGCGGGCCGACCTAAACAATTCGAAGAAAGACATCACACAGCTGCGAGCATCGTTGTCTGACATGCGCACGCGGGCCGATAGGGCTGAAAAGAAATCGCAAAAGCTAACAACAGCCTTATCAAAACAAGACGAGATTATAAACGAGTGTCACATAAAAATAGGCACGAAGAAACAACTTTCGGCAGCAGGATTGCTGAAAGGCGGCTTCTTGCAAAAGAAGAAAGTAAACTATGAAGATGTAGACAAGAGCAAGTTTAGCGCTGTCGACATTCGTAAGTGTCGCGAAATATCGTTGAAGTCGAGCAATCCGAAAATCCTTACGCCACAACCCAGTAACCGTTCTTATCATTTTGAAGAAAGCGGCGACGGCCATTGTGTGCTCGTTATAACCAATCCCACCCTATTTTGGAGCGTGAGCAATTATCTAATTATACAACTATAAAAAAACTTACCACTATGATGAAGAGAACTATTCTTTCACTGCTTTTCAGCACCGCAAGCATGTTTGCAATGGCACAAAGCCAAACCGTATCGCACGTAGTGCAGCGAGGCGAAACCCTTGAAAGCATTGCCGAATATTATAATGTGAGTGTTGAAGATATTGATAAGGCTAACCCTAATATGGATGGGGTGGTGTATGTGGGACTGAAGTTGAACATACCAACATCATCGGCTCAACCCAAAACATCTGCAAGAGATGTTTCTACAGAAACAAGCCAAACGCAAGTACTTACGCCAGAGAGGTCTCCTATAAGAAACGTGTATAAAGAAGACAAGGTATACAGTGCTCAAAGCGAAGACAAGGAATATGGTGAATTTATTTTTTCAGGCGAATTGGGTCTTGGCTTTATAAAAGGCCCAAGAAATTTCATGTATGAAGCCACCTTAGGAGCCAACTATACCCTACCTTATAATTTATATGTAGGAGCACGAATTGGATATAATAGTGCCAATTATAATGAACAAAGAGAAGATGAAGGAAAAAGCATTAATGCAAAACAACAATGTCATTTCCTTGAAATTCCTATTGAATTCGGTTATTCACTAAAAAATGAAAGCGAGTCATTGGGATTAATTCCTTTTGTTGGTTTCAATACAAATATCGGACTGTCGGGAAAATACAAGGAGAAAACACTTGGAACAGGCGGTGAAGAATCATCTAAAAAACTTAAAATAGGTGGAAAAGTAGGCATTGGTGCGAGGGTAGGTATACGTGTTCACCTTGTGTGCTTTGATATAACAGGTTCTTACCAGATACCATTGAATGATAAACAAAAAGGATGGTTCGGAAAAGAAGCTTTTCCTGAAATATCTTTAGCTTGGGGATTCTAATATGAAAAAAATATATGCTATTATATCTTTATTGGGAATAAGCCTTGGCCTTTATGCCCAAGACGCCATCATCTATCGTGATGGCCGTGTAAAGGAGGTGAAGATTATTCAGACCAACAACGACAAGACGTTGTTTAAAGAGGCTGGCAACAAACATGCTGCAGAAGAATATGTTGAAAACAAGCAAGTGTTTATGCTAAAGTTTAAAACGCGCGGCAATGTAGTGTTTAACGCCAATGGCGAGCGAATACTCGCCACCTCTGAACGCATACAAATACCGAAAGACGCCGTTGTGGTTTATTATAAAGATGGCCGAGAGGTGCCAGCCTATAGCCTAACGATGGATGCTAACGTAGTGTCGTTTAAGCCGAGCAAGAAAGCTAAGAATAGACCGATATATTCGGCAAAGTCGGAGGTGTTTATGATACGCTATCCTGATGGCACACGCGACATCTTAACCAACCTTGCCGTTGAAGAACAGCGCCAGCGTGAACGTGAGGCTGAAGAGGCAAGACTGAAAGCGCAGCGAGAAGCCGTAGTGGCCGACTCGATAAAGCAGGCAACCGTAGAAGCCGCAGCCTCAGAAACCAACCCGAAGAAAGCCACCATCATAACAAAGAAAGGCATGCGTATGAAGGTTTGGGTGTGCAGCGAAACAGACAGCATGGTGTCGTATAAGAAAACAAATTCAAGCAAGGCGGCCATCTTCAACATGAGCAAGGCCAAGATAAAGAGCATTGTTTATTAAAAAGAGCGGCATATATATATGAAACGTTTTTCTCGTATAATAGCAATGTTTGCAATGGTCTTCGCTTCCTTTTCATACAGCTGTTATGGGCAAGACATTGTAAACCTAAGCCATATTGTGCAACGTGGTGAGACGCTTGAAACGCTGGCCGACAGGTATCGACTAACGACAGAAATGCTGAAAACCGTAAATCTTGATATGGACACCTTCTACACTGGTTTAGAGATAGTGGTGCCTGTTGACAAAAAGTATTTGTGTCTACGCTCGGAGGAAGATGGCGAAATGATACTGGAAGACATGGCTGGATATTTTACTGAGTATCAAGAAGCATCGCGCATATTCGACTTGGGCGACTACAAGAAGGCCAACAACTTGTTTGAATCTACCATACGCAATCATGGCAAATATCTACCTTGCGAGGAAGCCTATTTTGGCAAAGCCATGTGTGCCTATCATCGTAAGAAATGGAGTACGGCCGTTGAAGGCTTTGAACAAGTTATCAGCATAGACCATTGTCCTAAAGAGCTAAAAGAGCAAAGCCGAAAACTAATGGCCGAGGCTGAAGAGCAACGAGATGCACGAGCCGAACGCACGGCCAGCATTTTTAGCACCGTGTTTCAAGCCATAGCCGAAGCGGGCACTGCCTACATGGCAGCCAGCCAGGCTAACAATGGTATGCCTGGAAACAACTATGCGTCCATGCCACAAAGCACCAGTTTAGGAAGTATGAACAATGCCGAGTTAACAAACAATGTAAACACAAGCCTTGGTCAGCTTGCCAACTACTCGATGATGCAAGTGGCAATGCAATGGAAGCAAGAAGAAATGCAAATAAAAACAGGCTTCGCCTCAACCTATCGCCAGTTGCACGGCAAAGACCCATCAGAAGAAGAAGTGCAAGCCGCATACAACAGCTATATGCAAAGCAAAGGCAATGCATACCAAGCCGTGCAGCAAGCAAGCAGCGGGTTGTATGACAGAGAGTTGGGGGTGAGTAGCAATTCGTCTTCAGCATCAGCCAGCTCTGGCGGCTACAAATGCAAGAAACTGTCGGCTACAGACAAGGCTCATTGTAATGACACTGGCATATGTCAGAACTGCAACGGAAACAAGGTCACTCTTGACATGCTTGGCAATACAATAGAATGTAAAGTGTGTTATGGCAAGGGCGTTTGCCCATCATGCCAAGGCAGATTATAACGAAAATTATTAAATTAGAGATTGCGCACGACACGAATGAAGTGCAGATTTTTATGAAAAGAATCATAGGAACAGTAGCTTTCTGTATCGCATTGTTTGGTTATCCATGCAATGCACAAGCACAATTTTGGGCTGGCTTTTTACAAGGTCTATGCGATGGGATACAAAACCTACAGCGTCAGCAAACATATAGTCAGCAGCAAACATATAATCGTCAGCAGAACTATAAGAAAGAACATGTCAGTGAATTGCAAAAAGAGACAAAAAAAGAAAAAGACGGATTTGTTTGGAAAGAACTAAGTACTTGGAATGGGGAAAAGTTCATAAACTACGGAGCACAAGATTCTGAAGGGAATACGCTTATTCCTCAGAAGTATGATTTGTTATATTATAGTACGTCAGATGGTGGTTATTTTCTGGTAAAATTAAACGGAAAAGAAGGTATTTACGCTAAAGATGGTCACTGTATCTGCGATGCTATATATGATGACGTATTGTATTATAAAAAAGGAAACGATATATATGTTAAAGTTGAACGAAACGGAGAATTAGGTATTATTGATAAAAATGGAAACTATATTATTACTCCCAATTCTGCTTATAAGTCTCTCTTTTACTCATCTACAGACAATACCTTCAATTATAGAAATGCCTCTGATGAATATGTATCAACAGGAATAGACATTCATGGAAATCGTGTGCTTGATGAAAAAACAACTGAAAGCGCAACAAAAACTCAGACCATAGCGAGAACAGATAATAGTAAGAACCCAAACAACAATAAATTCTGGTTTCCTAGATATGCGAATGTAAAATTGGATGAGCAAGGAAATCCTATAAAAAGCGCTATAAGGTATGTATACCCAACAGAAGAAGCAAAAAGCTTTGAAATCGAGTTTGTTTACAAGGAGAACGATTCTAATCCTGTATTTGTTTACTTAAATGAAATAAACGAAGGAAGTAAGATTGTTAAATCTGAACTGATAGCGGCTCCTTTTAAAAGTGTACGATCTTCTGTTAAGTATAAAGCTAATAGCGTAAACATCTATTCACCGAAATATCACATAAGTGTATCTTCATCAGGAACTATTATTATATATAATATCAACAATGGAAGTTATGCGAATGGAAACGCAAAGTTTTTTAAACCCAATGAGATAGCTGAGGTCATATATAAAGCAAGATACGATATTCTAATAGAAAACTTGAAAAAATATTTTTAATAATCATTCAATACTTAATACAGAAGTTGCGCACGACACAAATGAAGTGTATAAAGATATGATAAAGAAAGTGTTTTATAGAAATACATCATTTATTATGGTATTCCTTTTGGGGATATTAAACATAACGTTTGCATCTTGCAGTAGTGAAAGTAACGAAAAAGGAGGTAATACTTCTGAAACAATAAATACACTAAGAGCTAATAAATGGATATCCAGGGATGTTTCTACGGGAGAGGGGAACGATGATCATATTTGGGTTGACGTAGAGAGCACCACATTATACTTTACATCTGATGATGCAGGTGTGGTTTATTGGATTCAGAAAGATTACGATTCAGACTTAGGCAATAATCGTACTTATGATTATGAACCTTTCACTTACACTGTTGATGGTAATAAAGTGATTGTAAAGACAGAAACTGACACAAACACCCTTACTCTTTTAGGTAACTATTTGTCAGATGACGATTACATTTATGAGGCTACGCCAATATCTTCTGGAGATTATGAGTTACTAAATAAGATTTCACCAAAGACGGGGAAATGTGGTAATAGTTTGTCATATATTTATTATCCAAAGACTCATGCGCTAAGTATTTACGGAACAGGCAAGATGAATGACTATTCTACAACCAATCAACCTTGGCATAATTTTTATATTGAAAACGTTGAGATACAAGACGGATGTACATCTATTGGAGCGAATGCGTTTACAAACATTCAACATGTGACCAGTGTTGAACTTCCACGCACTCTGACGGAAATAGGAGCAAACTCTTTTGCAGGCACCCTTATAACAAAGTTGACGATATACGATAATGTTATCAAAATCGGTGAAGGTGCTTTCTTTGGTTGTAATTATCTCAAGACAGTATATTTAAGTGACAATATAGAAGAAATTGGTGCTGATGCTTTTCATGCGTGTCCAGTTTCTGAGACCGCATTTTCTTTACCAAAGACATTAAAACATATAGGAGATAGAGCCTTTATGGGATGGAAGATAGGCACGCTGACCTTGAATAACGATCTGGAAACCATAGGAAATGCATGTTTCACAGGCGTAAAAGGCACTATTAACATTCCTAATTCGGTTAAGAGCGTTGGAGGTTTAGCATTTGAAGGTTCTTTTAATAAGGTTGTCATAGGAACAGGACTTACCGATTTAGCCAAAAGTGCATTTGCAAGCACGGCTTCTTCGGGACAATTTTATGTAAACTTGGGAGTTCCTTTAGCAATGGGCGGCTGTATATTCAATGGAAATGTCTCGGATGATGACATTCAAAAAAAATGGACATTGTATGTTCCTAAAGGCTCGAAGACAGCATACTCAAGTAATGTGTATTGGAAAAAATTTGGTAGTATTGTAGAAGATGCTTCTTTAACTTCAGGGAATGGGGAGCCTGATGATAGTGGTAATAACGGGAATGGGGAGCCTGGAAATGATGATGGCCAATTAGTTCCTAAATACGATTACAAAAATCTAACCTATATGATAGATGGTGTAACGTATAAAATGGTACTTGTAGAAGGAGGCAATTTGGCTCCGTTCTATATCATGCAGACAGAATTACCGCCTAATGCAGGCCTTATGATAGGTAATGACTATATAGGTATCTTAAATCAGAATCTCGATGATGGTGTTATAAAATCTGAATTCCGTGTTTTTATAGAGAAATTGAGAGAAGCTACAGGTATAGCTTTCCGACTACCAACCACTTCCGAATGGATGTTTGCTGCAAGAGGAGGAAAATACAGCAAAGGATTTACTTATAGCGGAAGTAATGCAATTGATGATGTTGCTTGGCATAAAGGTAATAGCAGTTATCGCATTCACGATGTTGCAACTAAGAAACCTAATGAATTAGGTTTGTATGATATGTCTGGAAATTATGCCGAAGTGTGTAATGATACGGACGATCTATATCACATTGATGGAAATTTGTGTGGTGGGAATTGGTCTGAAGAAGCGAAGTTTTGCAAGTCAACATACGCTAAACCGCAACCAACAAGTGGCAAATTAGGTAACACACGCTATAAAAATAAAAATGCTTTTAATCCTAAATATGAAACTATTCGATTGGTCTATTCGGTTCCTAAATAAAGAACCTAAGTGGAGGGGGCTACGTAGCTTGGCTCTTGAACAATCCGAAATATCGATTGAATAATCATATTTAATAGGAGAAAATCATAATTATTGATACATAGACGAGAACGTTTCTTCACTTACAACCGTTTGGTTAGAGACAAAAAAAGCGTGGATGCTCTTTGCTGTTTGTTAGCAATTGAGCATCCACGCTTTTATTGTTACACCCTTTAGGGTTTCACTTTTTTATGGTTTAAGCCTCGTTAGCGCGAGGCGTTAGGTGTATAGTTGGCCGTTAATATCTTATTGTTGTTAACACCCTTGTTTGTGGCAGATGTAGGATGTTTCGCAGCGTTATGATGTTTGGCCAGTGCCGTCGTGTTCTTATGTTGCACCTCTGGTTTTAACCAGCTGGCTCCACTGAACGCAAGATTGTCAGTGTATTCGAAGTCGAGCTCGGGCAATGACAGCGGGTCGGGTTTAAAGGGAACGTGTAGTTTTTCTACCACCTCTACCTTTACCATTGCCACGCCTTGTGTAAGCATGCCCAACTCTTTGGCGGCTCCCCACGACAAGTCGATAATGCGTCCGCGTTTAAACGGTCCGCGGTCGGTAACAC
>CAKQFW010000090.1 GCA_934230965.1 uncultured Prevotella sp. | reverse complement strand
AATGGATTTATGCCATATTTTGGTCTGTATGTTCAGCTCCGAAGAGGGAGTGTAGCGGGCTACACGACCGATGAGAGTTGGACATAGAGGCCAAAAGAGGGCGTAAAGACATTTGAAAGCATTACATTGATATATCAAATTTATATATGCGATTAATTTTGAACACCTACTTATCAATTAAAACAGGCATAATGTGTGTTGTTATTTAAGCGAAAAAGGCGCGGGGTGTAAGAAAAAAGAACTAATGATATAAGAAAAAGACAAATACATAGGTGCCTATTGCCATCTTTTTTGTATTTTTGCAACGCTATGAAGATATTTACAACTGCTCAGTTACATGAGCTTGACAAATATACCATTGAGCACGAGCCTGTGGCCTCTATCGACCTGATGGAACGAGCCGCCCGTGCTCTTACCACTGCCATCCTTGACGAGTGGACAAAGCTCACACCTGTTATCGTGCTGGCGGGCCCCGGAAACAATGGTGGCGATGCCCTAGCCGTGGCGCGTATGCTGGCCGATAAAGACTTTGATGTGTCGGTTTATCTCTTCAATGTGCAAAACCATCTGTCTGACGAGTGTTTGACCAATCGCAAGCGTATTGAAGACGATGACCGCATTACCTTTACCGAGGTGAGCACCAACTTTGACCCGCCCAAACTGACGGCCGACACGCTGGTGATTGACGGACTGTTTGGCTCGGGGCTGAACAAACCCTTGGCTGGCGGCTTTGCATCGCTGGTGCGCTACATAAACAGTTCGCCGTGCCAGGTGGTAAGCATTGATATGCCTTCGGGCTTAATGGCCGAAGACAATACGCAGAATAACCCGCAAACCATTATGCGGGCCAACCTTACGCTCACCATTCAGCAGAAAAAGTTGTGCATGATGTTTGCCGATATGCAGAAGTATATTGGCCGATTGCGTGTGATAGACATCCGACTCTCGCAAACCTATATTCAAGAAACCGCCACGCCCTTTATGGTGGTAGAAGAGCCCGACGTGCGTCGCCTCTTGCGCCCACGGTCCGACTTTGCCCATAAAGGCACCATGGGGCATGCCCTGCTCATTGCTGGCAGCTATGGCATGGCGGGTGCGGCCACACTGGCTACACGTGCTTGCCTAAAGGCTGGGGTGGGGAAGGTTACGGCACATATACCGCGTCGCAATTACGACATCATGCAGATAAGTGTGCCCGAGGCCATTGTGCAGCTTGATGCCGACGAGGCTTGCTTTACGCAAACCGTTCCCACCGATGTATATAATGCCGTGGGGGTAGGCCCTGGCTTGGGGCAAGACGAGAATACGGCCATCGCCCTGTTTGAGCAGATACGCAAAGCCACGTGCCCTATGGTGCTGGATGCCGATGCCCTGAACATATTGGGCAATCATGGGGCATGGATGCAGCAGTTGCCTAAGGGCTTGGTGCTCACGCCGCACCCCATCGAGTTTGACCGTTTGGTGGGCGAACATTCGGCCAACGACTATGAACGCCTTGACCGTGCACGCTCAATGGCCGCCCGACTTGAGGCGCACATCATTTTGAAAGGCCACTATTCGGCACTCTGCACGCCGTCGGGCGAGGTGCTGTTTAATGCTACGGGCAATGCTGGTATGGCTACTGCGGGCAGCGGCGACGTGCTCACAGGCATCATCACCGCATTGTTAGCACGTGGCTACACGCAGCGTGAGGCTTGCCTCTTAGGTATGTATCTGCATGGCATGGCGGGCGATTTGGCTGCCAAAACCTTGGGAAAGGAAAGCCTTACGGCTTCTGATATTATTGCCTATCTGCCCCAAGCCTTTTGCTTGCTTGGCGCATGATGCCTTTTCCTATTTTATAAGGTGCAATAAAAGAAATAAAGATAAAGAAACAAAACAGAAACAAAACAAAAATAAAAACCCTATTATACCGAACATCATTATGAAAAAAATATTTAGCATGATTGCTATCATGGCACTGTCGGCAACGATGGCCATGGCACAGAAAGAGGCTGAGGTAACTTACTTTCTGCCGAAGACAGCCGTGCAAATAGCCTTGCGCATAGAGAAGACAACCTTTACGCCGGGCATGTTGGCCACCTATTCAGACATCTATTTTAAGACAGCGGCCGCCACACAACCCTCTACCAGCTATCGCATCGTGGGCGTTGACTTCTATCCCACTGCCGTGCCCGACTCGGCCAAACAGTACACCCTTTCTATCGGAAAGAAGCACAGCATCGTGAATGTTGATTGCGACAAAAATGGTGTACTGATGGCCATCAACGCCAAGCCCATTAAGACCGGTGAGGTGAAACCCTTTGTGGCAGCGCCCAAGGCAGCGCCCCTAAACCCGCAAGACTTTATGAGCCAAGATATCTTGTCGTCGGGCAACTATCCCACGATGGCACGTATGGTGGCACAAGAGATATATGACATTCGCGACAGCCGCAACCAGCTGGCTCGTGGCGAGGCCGACTTCATGCCGAAAGATGGCGAACAGCTACGCATCATGCTGGCACAATTGTCAACACAAGAGAAGGCGCTGATGCAGGTGTTTACGGGCACCACGGTGAAAGATACGGTGCAGCAAGTGGTGACGGTGGTGCCTGAACAAGGTCAGACAAAGGCCCTGGCCTTCCGCTTCTCAAAGCACTTTGGCCTTACTGCCAACGATGACCTCTCAGGCGCACCTGTATATATGAAGGTTGAAGACGAACATGTAATGGCCGAACTGGATGTTGACGCCAACGCAAAGAAGCAGAAAAACGACCTACTGATAGGTGTGTGCTTGCCTGGCAAGGTGCGCCTCACCCTTGAGAAAGATGGCAAGGCGCTGGCCAATTATAGCACATGGGCTGCACAGTTTGGTCGCACCGAACTGCTTACGGGCGCATTGTTTGGCAAGAAGTTTACATCGCACCTCGTGCTGCATCCCTATACTGGCACGGTGGTAAGCCTGAAGACCGAGCCCTTAGACTAAGCGCTCGCCCTTCATACACAAACACATATACAGCTTTAGCAATATGGAATATTCCATTTCTCTCATATATATAAATGAATAATAAACAATCATCATTGTGTAGCAAACAGTATGTTATACCGTTTGCTCTCATCACCTCACTGTTTTTTATGTGGGGCTTTGCACGTGCTATCCTTGACGTGCTGAACAAACATTTTCAAAACGAACTGCACATAAGCATTACGCAGTCGTCGCTCATACAGGTAACCACCTATTTGGCTTATTTCATTATGGCCATTCCGTCGGGCATGTTTATCAACCGCTTCGGCTATCGTCGTGGCGTAGTGTTTGGTTTGGTGCTCTTTGGTCTGGGCTCATTGCTCTTTGTGCCCTGTTCTATGTCGGGCATTTTCGAGCCTTATCTGTTGGCGCTATTCGTTATAGGTTGTGGTTTGGCCTTTCTTGAAACGTCGGCCAACCCTTATTCTACCGAGCTGGGACCACGCGAAACGGCCACCAGCCGACTGAATTTTTCACAGTCGTTTAACGGCTTGGGCAGCATGTTTGCCACCTTTGTTGTGGGCGGCTTCTTGTTTGCTGGCAGCGATGCTGGCGAGGCGGGCGGCAACGTGGTGGTGCCTTATGTAGTGATGGGAGCTTTTGTGCTGGTGATAGCCGTAGTGTTTTCGTTTGTGCGTCTGCCCGAAATAAAGCACGACGACGATAAAGCCAGCGAGGCTTCAAGCAGCAGTGTGGGTAACCTGAAGCAGCTGTTTAGCAACAAGATGTTTGTGTTTGGCCTCTCGGCATTGTTGGCTTATGAGGTGGCCGAGATCTCTATCAATAGCTATTTCATTAACTTTGTAACGGCACAAAACTGGATGGACGACCAGGTGGCCTCGCAAATTATCACCGGAGCCCTGTTTGTGTTTATGATAGGTCGCTTTGTGGGCAGCTGGATTATGCGCTGGATATCGGCCGAAACCATGCTCACCATCTGCGCCTTTGGAACCGTTATCTGCATGGTGCTGGTTATTCTCGATATCGATACCATATCGTTAGGTGCACTGATAGGCAACTATCTCTTCGAGGCCATCATGTTCCCCACCGTCTTCTCGCTGACGCTGAGCGGGCTGGGACGCCTCACCAAGAGCGCTTCGTCTATCTTGATGATGACCCCTGTGGGTGGCTGTGGCTTCTTGCTGATGGCTATGATAGCCAACGAAACCGGCAACTTTATACTTCCGTTTGCCATCCCCCTCGTAGGCTTCTCACTTGTGTTGGCCTATGCTATGAAGAAACTGATGAAGCGTAGCCGCCTTTAACCCATAAAGCGTAGCCGTTTTTAAGGGCTTGGCATAAACGCATTAGGCCCTAAAAAAGGACAACCTAAATAACAACGTTTGTATATATAATAATGTATTCGGGATGTTGTTTAGGTTGTCCTTTTCTTGTTCTATATTGTAGCGTTTTATGTTTTAATATACCCTAACATTTCAAAAAACGGCTATGTGTTATTGTGTATCTCGCAAATAATCAGTAACTTTGCAGTATTATGCATATTGCGCGTTCATCATACCTTGTACGAACGGCAATTTTTTAATTATATAACGAATTCGATTTTTATAGATAATGGCAGAATCTAACTTTGTAGACTATGTGAAAATATATTGCCGGTCGGGTAAGGGCGGCAGAGGTTCTATGCACCTTCGCCACGTAAAGTATAACCCCAACGGCGGTCCTGATGGTGGTGACGGCGGTCATGGCGGAAGCGTGTATCTGCGTGGAAACCATAACTATTGGACATTGTTGCACCTGAAATTTCAGCGCCACGTGTTTGCTGAACATGGTGGAAATGGCGGACGCGACAAGTGTCATGGCTCGAACGGCAAAGACCAATACATTGACGTGCCTTGTGGCACCGTAGTATACAATGCCGAGACGGGTAAATATGTGTGCGACGTAACCTACGACGGACAGGTAGTGCAGCTGCTGAAAGGCGGACGTGGCGGATTGGGCAACTTCCAGTTCCGCACGGCCACCAACCAGACCCCGCGCTATGCACAGCCTGGCGAGCCTATGGAGGAGATGACCATCATTCTTGAGCTGAAGCTATTGGCCGACGTTGGTCTCGTGGGCTTCCCCAACGCGGGCAAGTCGACATTGCTGTCGTCGCTGTCGAGCGCGCGTCCCAAGATTGCCAATTACCCCTTCACCACTCTTGAACCCTCGTTGGGCATTGTGGGCTATCGCGACAACAAGTCGTTTGTGATGGCCGACATACCTGGCATTATCGAGGGCGCCAGCGAAGGTAAGGGCCTGGGCTTGCGCTTCTTGCGCCATATTGAGCGCAACTCGTTATTGCTGTTTATGGTGCCTGGCGACACCGACGATATTAAGAAAGAATATGAGGTGCTGCTGAACGAGCTGCGACAGTTTAACCCCGATATGCTTGATAAGCACCGCGTGCTGGCCGTTACTAAGTGCGACCTGCTTGATGATGAGCTGTGCGAGATGCTGCGCGAAACCTTGCCCACCGACCTGCCCGTGGTGTTTATATCATCAGTTACAGGCAAGGGCTTGGCCGAACTGAAAGATGTGCTGTGGCGCGAACTGAACGCCGAGAGCAACAAGCTGCAAGACATTACGGCTGAAGAAACGCTGGTGCACCGCGACAAAGATATGACCACCTTTGCTGCTGAGATGGCGGCCGAGGGCGAAGATGATATCGAGTTTATTGATGACGACGATATTGAAGACATCGATGACATTGAAGAACTTGACGACTTTGACTATGAGGAGGACGACAATGACTAACGTTCTGCCTCTGCAACAATACACCCTGGGCCAGGGCGTAACGGCTTTTAGCACCACCCGACAAGGGGGTGTGAGCACAGGCGCTACCTACGCCAGCTTTAACATTAACCCCTATTGTGGCGACGCTCCTGAGAGTGTTGAGGCTAATCGCGCACTGCTGTGCCAAACGTTAGGTATTGATGACAGCCATCTGGTAATGCCCCACCAAACGCATGGCATCGACTCGCGCATCATCAGCGCCGAGTTTTGCGCCTTGCCCGCACCCGTGCGCAGCATGATATTAGAGGGCGTAGACGCTGTGATGACCAATGAAAAGGGGCTATGCATAGGCGTGTCTACTGCCGACTGTGTGCCTGTCTTGCTCTTCGACCCCGTGCACCAAGCCGTGTGTGCTGTGCATGCTGGCTGGCGAGGCACCGTGGCACGCATCACCCATAAGGCGGTGGTAGATATGAAGGCGGCCTTTGGTACCCTGCCCACCGACCTCAAGGCGGTGATAGGTCCTGCTATCTCAATGTCGGCCTTCGAGGTGGGCGATGAGGTTTATGAGCAGTTTGCGGCTGCCGACTTCGACCTTAACACCGCTGCCGAGCACCGCGAGAAGTGGCACATCGACCTGCCACAATGCAACCGCCAACTGCTGTTACAGGCTGGGCTGGCTGACGAAAACATACAGCTCAGCGGTATCTGCACCCACACCCAGAGCAACCGCTTCTTCTCGGCTCGCCGTTTGGGTATCGAGTCGGGGCGTATCTACAATGGCATTATGTTGAAGTGAGGCCCGTCAATGACAACCGACAGATAGATAAACACAAACTAATCATTATTACTGAAAACCATAAGCTGATGAATATAGCTCTACGAAACCTATTGCTCCTGTTTTTGGCCGTGTGTACGCTTACAGCGTTTGCACCCGTAAAGAGCAATTTTAGCGCTGCCGAACAGCAGCAGATAAGCATTGCTACACCAAAGTTGTTTGCGCTGTCAAACACATTTAATATAGAACTGGGCACCTTGCGAGCCAACGAATATTCGTTTCCGCTGCCCGTGGGCAAGGCTACCCGACTGGCCAATAACCGAATGGAGATTACTTCGACCGAGGGCGATGCCGTAAAGGCAATGTTTGCTGGCACGGTGCGCCTCTCGCGTAAGCACAACGAGTATGGCAACGTGATTGTGGTCAGACACCAAAACGGACTGGAGACGGTGTATGCTAACAATGCGCAAAACCTGGTTGACGTGGGCGATGTAGTGAAGGCCGGACAAACTATTGCTATTGTGGGGGCGAAAGATGGTAAAACTTACCTCGACTTTTGGGTGATGGTGAACGGGGCACGCATTAACCCCGAAACTATTCTTTCGCTCAAGAGCCATAAGCTTCATAAACAAACTCTGCAATGCACCAAGAAAGATGGGGGCATGGTAGATGTGAAAACCCTGCAAGAAGATGTTGATGTGGTGCAAGAGGGCGTTGACTTAGACATCGACCCCTTTGCTAAGAGCGATACCTATCGCCTTGATCTTGAGAAACTTGAAAACTCAAGATGGGCCTATCCGCTGCCTGGCGCTAAGGTCATCAGCCCCTATGGTGGCAAACGACGTCATGCTGGTGTTGACCTGAAGACGAAGGCTAACGATGAGATTGTGGCTGCCTTTGATGGCGTGGTAACGCGCTCGGGCACGTATTATGGTTACGGCAACTGCATTGTTATTAAACACGCATGGGGCTTGGAAACGCTGTATGGGCACCAATCGAAAAATCTTGTAAAGGTGGGCGATAAGGTAAAGGCAGGACAGGTGATAGGACTAACGGGCCGCACGGGCCGTGCTTCGACCGAGCATCTGCACTTTGAAACCACCTTCCGAGGCCGACGCTTTAACCCCAACATCTTGTTCGATCACGCCAATCGTAAGCTGCAACAGAGCACCTTGACGTTGAAGAAAAACGGTAGCCTATCATCAAAGAAAAACTAATAGTAAGCTTAACCCCTAATATAGTAAGGTTAATCCCTTGATATTCTATGGTTTAACCCTTGATATTGTAGGGCTAATCTCTTGATATTGTAAGGCTTAATCCTTGATGTTTAAGGGCTAAACCCTTGATATTCTGTGGCTTAACCCTTGATAATGTAGGTTAAAACCCTTTTTAAAATTGGGCGAAACCCTTGAGAAATTGTCTCGTATCGACCGTTCCACATGTTCATAACGGTCGTTTCACATGTTCATAACGGTCGTTCCACATGTTCATAACGGTCGATACGAGATGACTTTCTCAAGGGTTTCGCCCTTTATTTTGACTCGTTCTATATAGGTAAAGCGTTTGTTTCTTCATATGGTTCCGTAGCTAAACGGTCGTTGATAGTAGTTGTCTTTTTAAATTTCTTAAGTAGTGGTGTTGGTTTATTGACGAAAATGCAGTATATTTGCGGAAGGAATAATAAAGACAGCATTATGACTGA
>CAKQFW010000089.1 GCA_934230965.1 uncultured Prevotella sp. | reverse complement strand
TGCCTTCAGTGGATGTTCAAGTCTCACAAGCATAAAGATACCCTCAGGAGTAAAGACCATTGAAGAGAGCACCTTTGCTAATTGTAGTAACCTAACAACCGTTTCGTTACCTTCATCGCTAACCTACGTGTATAATAAAGCGTTCCAAAACGACGAGAAACTTGAGAATATAGAATTTCCATCAAGTATTGAATTCATCGGCTACTATGCTTTTGCAGGATGCAGTAGTTTGCGTACAAACTATATTGGAGGCAATATAAAGCGGATAGCTGCTGGCGCATTTAAAGACTGCACAGGCATACAGACAATGGTCATAGACCCTACAGATGGGGGCATAGACATTGCAGGTTTCGAGGGCTGCACAAATTTAGAAAGCGTTACCATCAACAATATAGTAAACAATATTAGTGCTGCAGCCTTTAAAGGCTGCAGCAAACTTAAAAGCTTTACTGCGCAAGGCTATGGCAACAAGCTCACTATAGGTGGAAGCGCCTTTGAAGGCTGCAGCAGCCTGAAACAATTTGATTTCCCTAACATAGAAACGACAATTGGAGACAGAGCTTTCTATGGTTGTAGCGAGTTTAAATATATACACTTATTCGGGAGCACAACCGCCATCGGAGCATCGGCCTTTGCACAGTGCACCCACCTGGCTTGCATCTTCGTCGACATGCTTAACCCCATTAAGATAAACAAAAATGTGTTTGAGGGCGTAGACAAAAATGCCTGTACACTCTTTGTACCTGAAGGCAAATACCAGCCCTACTGGCTGGCCGATGAGTGGGGCGACTTTGCCAACATCGTCGACAATAACAACGGCATGGTCTATAACGAGATGTTTAATATAACGGTGAAAACACCTGGAACGTTAGAATACCTGCTCGGCTCTATGAAAAACCACATCTCGCATCTAACGTTATCTGGAACACTCAACATCTGGGACGTTCAATGCTTACGCGAAATGGCGGGATGCTATTACAATGCTAACGGAGGCAAATATAATGGAACCTTGAGCATACTCAATCTTCAGAAAGTCAACTATGAAGGAAATAACAGTCATGTAAATATCTACAGTCCAACTGGATTTACTATGGATATGTATATAACGTCTGAGGGAAATGAAATTAAGACAGAGGCGCTATTCGCGTATCTCGATGCACTTCAGGTTATCACATTGCCTGAAGACGTGTCGTCAACGGGCGATCACACACTCGTGCAATGTCACAACCTAAGAGTTGCCACCATACCTGAAGGTGTGAAAGAAATTGGCGAATCTTCATTCGCTCATTGCGATAATATGCAGGTTGTCTCCATTCCTTCTACGCTTAAGACAATAAATCTGTGGGGATTTGCCTATTGTAGTAGTCTTGAAAATATAATACTACCCTCTGGGTTGAAAACAATCGGTGACAGATCATTCTACTTCTGCAGCAACATAACATCAATAAAAGTACCAGAGAGCGTCACAGCGATAGGCCAACGAGCTTTTTACGACTGCAGCAGTTTAACCGAGATAAATATTCCATCAGGTGTTTCGGAGATAAGTAATAGGACATTTTGGGGGTGCAAAAGCCTTACGTCAATTACACTTCCTGAGAGCACCACATCAATTAGATTTTTTGCTTTTTGGGGGTGTTCTGGTCTTAACACCTTAACGCTGCCAGCTAATCTCAAGACCATTGAAGAAGAAGCCTTCAAAGGTTGCACAGGTCTTACACACATCGAGGCTAATATGAAGTCGCCTGTCACTATTCAGGAAAACACTTTTGCGAATGTGCCTTGCGACAAGTGTACCCTTATTGTGCCTGAAGGTTCGGCCAAAGCCTACAAAGAGGCTGCGGTGTGGAACAAATTCAGCCCCATCACCGAAAAAATGTTGTCTGGCATCACTGTAGTGGTAGACCAGGCTGGCACGCTGAGCACAAAGATTAGCAGCACAGATAAAGAGAACATATCGCGTCTGAAGGTGATAGGCCCCATCAACATCGACGATATACAATTTCTTCGTGAGATGGCCGGATGTTGGTTTGAGGAGAGAGATAAAAGTAGCAATGGCCGTTTGTATCATCTCGACCTTGACGCAGCCCGACTGGTGGGCAGCGACAAGAGCATCAACATCTATATTCAAGGTTGGTGGAATGATCAGGCAAACCGACTGGTAAACACAGCAAAGATTGAGCCCAACGGCAACGAGTTTTCTCTCTTGTTCAGCCAATTGATACATCTTAGCTCAGTGGTTATGCCCAGTTATCTCACCACAACAGGCCGCGGCACCTTTATCGGTAGCCCCATAAGTTCGGTATCTATGTCAGAGAACGTCACCACCATAGGCGAGTCTTGCTTTTCTGAATGTGAAGACTTGACATCAATAAATCTGCCCGCCAGCGTAAAGAACATTGACGTTTATGCTTTCAACGGTTGCAGAAGGCTTACCAATATCGGCTTGCCCGCAGGCTTAACAAGCATGGGTAAGGGTGCCTTCATGGGTTGCGGCTTCACACAGTTTGTCGTTCCCGATGGCATCACCACCATCAGCAATGGTTTGTTTGCAAATTGCGGTAAGCTTACAAGCATCACGCTGCCCAAGGGTCTGAAAGCTATTGAGGAAGGTGCCTTCATGGGCTGCGGTTTCACCGAGTTTGTTGTTCCCGATGGCATAACCACCATCAGCAATGATATGTTTGCATATTGCGAAAAGCTAACAAACATCACGCTGCCCAAGGGGCTGAAAGCTATTGGGGAAGGTGCCTTCATGGGCTGCGGCTTCACCGAGTTTGTCATCCCTGATGCCATAACCACCATCAGCGACAACCTGTTTGCTAATTGTCCTAATTTGCATAAAATAACCTTCCCAAAGACAATCACATCTATGGGCAATGGCATATTCAGTCACAGTGGCATCGGAAATTTCACATTGCCAAAGCAGATAACCGAAATCACGAACAATATGTTCGAAGGATGTCAAGAGTTGGTACATATCGACCTGCATGACGGTTTGAAGAGCATCGGCGACTATGCCTTCCAATATTGCAACAGTTTAGAAGGAATAACCCTTCCTAACAGCGTTACGAAGATAGGCAAAGGTTGCTTCTCACACTGCGACTATCTGAAGAAAGGAGTGACGCTGTCGGACGCAATAACCGAAATTCCGGAAGAGGCATTTGCCTACTGTGGCTGTCTGTATGAAATAAAACTTCCTGCAGAGCTTAAACGCATAGGCTACCGCGCTTTCTGCGGAAGTCCACACATAGGGTCGTTTGGAGGTCTCAAGATACCTTCGAAGGTGACAGAGATAGCCCCAGAGGCTTTCTACAAGTCGTTCCAAGAGATTGAGGTCCTTGAGCTGCCTGCTAACCTGAAGACTGTTGGTGATTACGCATTTGCTGCCTGTAGTGCTAAAGTCATTTATGCCTACATGTCTGAACCTTTCGCATTGAAGGATGCTGATTTTGACGGTCTTCCTCGCTCTGAATGTAAACTCTACGTACCCAAGGGCTGTGCAAAGAAATATCGCCAGGCAGAGGTATGGAAAGAGTTCGACATCGAAGAGATGGATGGCACAGGCATTGAAGGCGTAACCAACGACAGCACTGTAACCGAGGAGGCTCGCTACGATGCAAACGGCAACATACTTGCCGCCCCAGCCAAGGGCCTGAACATTGTGCGCTATAGCGATGGCACAGTGAAGAAGGTTATGGTTGAATAAAAAAGAATAGAATAGGAAAGAATAGAATAGGTATCAGTAACCGTCGCTGCGCTCGACATTTTCGAGCACGGCGGCGGTTATTACTTTTATAAGGCTAACACAAAATAAGAAATAAGGGTATAATTATCCGAAATAAAGACACACAGATATTGAATAGTTTTTTGTATTTTTGCAAAAACAACAATATTACTGCAAAAGCATGAAGACAATTAAGGATATGACATTTGGCGGCGAGCGTCCGCTGTTCGAGTCGCACAACCTGCGCTTGGAGAACATCACCATCAGCGACGGCGAGTCGGCCATTAAGGAATGTACCAACCTCGAAGCCGATGGCTGCAAGTTTTATGGCAAATATCCCTGGTGGCACGTTGATGGCAGCGTGATAACCAACTGCTACTTTGCCCCTGAGTCGCGCTCGGCCATCTGGTATTCGTACAACATGAAGATGCGCGACTGCGTAATTGATGGCCCCAAGTTTTTCCGCGAGATGAAGAACGTAGAGCTGGAGAACGTAACCATTAATGATGCCGACGAAACCTTTTGGAACGTAGAGAACCTGAAGCTGAAGAACGTAACCTTGCACGAGGGCACCTACCCCTTCATGGGCTGCCGCAACGTAGAGATTGACGGACTGGTGAGCGACTCAAAATATGTGTTCCAGTATGTGAAGCACGCCGTTATACACAATGCAAAGATTACAACCAAAGACTCGTTCTGGGAGACCGAAGACATCACCGTTTACGACTCGGTGCTCGATGGCGAATATCTGGGTTGGCACTCGAAGAACCTGCGCCTCGTGCGCTGCCACATTGCTGGCGAGCAGCCGCTGTGCTATGCCGAGAACCTGGTGCTTGAAGACTGCACCTTCGACCCCGCCTGCGACCGCGCCTTCGAATACAGCACCGTGCAAGCCACCATCAGCGGACATATCGAGAACATCAAGAACCCCACAAGCGGACATATCGTGGCCGACAGCATTGGATCAATAACCCTTAACGACAATGTGCTGCCTCCTGCCGACTGCAAGATTGAGACAAGAAACAAAGCATAGAGGTTATATGACACAATATAATTTTGACAAGCTAACGCAACGACGCGGCACCAACTCGTACAAATGGGACGAGACCGACGACCCTGGCGTGATACCCGTATGGGTGGCCGACATGGACTTTGAAACGGCACCTTGCATTGTCAAGGCGCTGCAAGAGCGTGTGGCACACGGCATTTTTGGCTACACCTTCGTGCCAGAGAGCTATTACGAGGCCGTGATAAGCTGGTTCCAGCGCCGACACCATTGGCGCATCGACCGCAGCTGGATTGAATATACATCGGGCGTGGTGCCAGCCCTCTCGGCCACCATCAAGGCCCTCACGCAGCCTGGCGACAAGGTACTGGTGCAAACGCCTGTCTACAACTGCTTCTTCTCATCCATCCGCAACAACGGATGCGAGATTGTGGAGAGCCCCTTGCAGCGATCGGCCAACACCTATGTCATCAACTTTGACGACCTTGAACAGAAGTTATCCCACCCCGCCGTTAAGCTGTTCGTCCTCTGCAACCCACACAACCCTGCGGGCCGCGTGTGGACACCCGAAGAGCTGCGCCACATGAACGACCTGTGCCTGCGCCACAACGTGCGCGTGGTAAGCGACGAGATACACTGCGAGCTCACCATGCCTGGCTACACCTACACCCCCTTTGCCAGCGTGAGCGAGGCGTGCCTCAACAATTCGGTGACGCTCAATTCGCCCTCAAAGTCGTTCAACACTGCGGGGCTGCAGATAGCTAACATCATCAGCAACGATGCCGCCATACGCCGACGCATCAATCGCGCCATCAACATTAACGAGGTGTGCGACGTAAACCCCTTCGGCGTCATTGCCCTACAAGCGGCCTACAACGAGGGCGAAACATGGCTCGAAGCATTAAAGGCATACCTCTATGCCAACTATGTAGCGCTGCAAAACTTCTTTGCTGAGCATCTGCCACAATTGCCTGTAACCAAGCTCGAAGGCACCTACCTGGTGTGGGTAGACATTAGCGCTACGGGCCTCGATGCCGACACGCTAACCGACCGCCTTCTGCACGAAGCCAAGGTGATGGTAAACAGTGGCACCATGTATGGGCGCGAGGCGGGCAAACACTTCATCCGCATAAACATTGCTTGCCCCAAGGCCCGACTGATGGAGGCGCTGAAACGCATAGAACAAGACATTAACAAACTATCAACACTATAACAATGACAAGAAACAATTATAAATTTGAGATTTGCGCCAACGGTGTAGAAAGCTGTATCGCCGCACAAGAGGGCGGTGCCGACCGTGTAGAACTGTGTGCCGGCATACCCGAAGGGGGCACCACCCCATCGTATGGCGAAATAAAGATAGCACGACGTGTGCTCACCACAACACGCTTGCACGTTATCATACGTCCGCGCGGTGGCGACTTTCTCTATTCGCCCCTCGAGCTGGAGCGCATGGCAGCCGACATCGACATAGCGCGTGAACTGGGTGCCGATGGTGTAGTGTTTGGATGCCTACGCCCCGACGGCAGTCTCGACACCGAGGCCAACGCCATGCTCATGCAGCACGCCAAGGGCATGTCGGTAACCTTTCATCGCGCCTTCGACCGCTGCGCTCATCCCCACCAAGCACTCGAAGAGCTTATCAGCCAGGGTTTCGACCGCATCCTCACCTCTGGTCAGCAGCCCACCGCCCTTGAGGGCACACCCCTACTGAAAGAGCTGCACGAGCAAGCCAATGGCCGCATCATTCTCTTGGCGGGCTGTGGCGTAAACGAGCAAAACATTGCCACCATAGCGCAAGCCACCCACATACACGAGTTTCACTTCTCGGCACGCACAGCAGTGAAGAGCCAAATGCAGTTTAGCAACCCCGACGTATATATGGGCGCCAAAGATGCCGACGAAGACACGCTAAACATAACATCATCTCAGCGTGTAGCACACACCATTGAGGCATGCCTGAAAGGTGTGTAACACATACACAAGAGGCGTGCAACACGTGCATAAACTGCGTGCCACATCAGTAAACAAAACCTGTAACAAACAAGAATGACAAACCTACAGATGCTGGCTGTATGGCTCAGCCGAATAAACCACTGCCGCGGTTTCGGTGTGCAGTCGCCTACGGCTTATGCGTTCATACGCTACGTCATAAGCGAGCATTACGCTTATTATGCTTATATCGACATGCTAAAGGCGTGGCCCAACCTAAAAGGGCTACGCCTAAAGCTATGTCGTCTTTATTTTCGATTGGCCAACTATGCCCAGGCCGACCAATGGGTGTGGTGCGGCACCTTGCCCGAGGCCGAGCGCCAACACATTGTTAGCGGATGCCATCACACCCTCATACACACATCGGCCACAGGCCAGCCCGTGGTGCCACAACCCGACAACATAAAGGCAGCGGTGGGCGTAGCGGCGCTGTCGGCCACAGAAGAAGAACGCCAAGCCTTTGTAGAACAGTTTGTTTCAACATGGGACAAAAGTCTCTCGCCCGACGACGACAACATACGAACCCTGCTCGTCGTAGAAGGCATAGGCCACGATGCAGCCGCTAAAGCCCTCTGGCAAAAGTTGCTGAACGATAACCGCACAGGCATCACCTTCGACCTTTACTATTGCGGCATCGTGTTCTTTGATAAGCGATATAAGCAAAACTATATTGTAAACTTCTAACTCATCTCCCCTCTCTTTCTCACATGACAATCTATACCCGACACGGCGACAAGGCCGAAACCACTACCTTTGATGGCGACAGGGTGGAAAAAACAGCACCCACCATTGCCGCCTATGGCGACATTGACGAGCTTACGTCGCACCTGGGTCTTCTGAAAGCACTTATGACCCAAGCCGCAGCAACCCCAAGCCTCAACCACACCACCATTGCCCCTGAGATAAACTATATTGAGCACCTACAGCGACATCTCTTTGCCGTGGGCTGCTGCCTCATGAGCAATCATCCCGCCGAAATATCCTTCGCACAGCTCACCACCGAGATGGAGCAGCGCATCGACAGCCTCAGCGCCACACTGCCCGCCTTGCACACCTTCGTCATACCAGGCAACAGTGTGCCCGAAGCGCAATGTCATGTGTGCCGCACAGTGTGCCGACGCGCTGAACGAGCCGTGGCAGCCGTGGCCAAAGAGCGCAGCATAAACCCACAAGTGCTGGCTTTTATGAACCGTTTGTCTGACTATCTCTTTGTTTTGGCCCGCAAATTAAACTTTATTACACATCAAGAAGAAAAAAGATGGAATAAAAGTTGCAGATAAGAAGAAAATTACTATTTTTGCAACTACAAAAGCGTCGAGACCTAAAATAGCGATGCTAAAAACATTACTATAGCAAACAATAAACAAAAAATAAAACAATTATGTATTGGACACTTGAACTTGCCTCAAAGCTGGAAGATGCGCCGTGGCCTGCAACAAAAGATGAGCTTATCGACTATGCGATGCGCTCGGGCGCGCCTTTAGAGGTTTTGGAAAACTTGCA
>CAKQFW010000088.1 GCA_934230965.1 uncultured Prevotella sp. | reverse complement strand
GCCCCACCCCCATCCCCTCTCCTACGGAGGGGGGATGGGGGTGGGGCTGTTTCTTTGGGTGCTGGAGGACGGGGCACGGAGACCACCGTCCTACTAAGTTTGCCCGTCCTACTGAAGTTATGCCTTGTTTTATTAAACAAAAGCAGCAAGGCACATCACTCCCCTCCATAAGGGGAGGGGAAAGCCGTGCGTTAGCGCGGCGCGGGGGAGGGGCTCTTCATCCCAAACGCCACAGCATACATCTTAATCTGCTTTACCATGGCCAGCAGACCGTTAGAGCGTGTGGGTGAGAGGTGGTCGCGGAGACCTATGCGGTCGATGAAGTAGAGGTCGGCGTCGGCGATATCTTTGGGCGACTGACCGCTGAGCACCTCGATGAGCAGTGCGATGATGCCCTTGGTGATGAGGGCGTCGCTGTCGGCGGTGAAGTAGAGCAGGCCGTCTTTGTAGTCGGCTTGCAGCCACACGCGACTTTGGCATCCATCGATGAGGTTTTGCTCTGTTTTGTATTTTGCGTCGAGGGGTTCAAGGTCGTTGCCTAAGTCGATGAGCATTTGGTATTTGTCCATCCAGTCGGTGAAGCCTTCAAACTCTTCTATTACTTCGTCTTGTTTTTCGTTAATTGTTGCCATATTGTTTTGTTTTTTTGTTTTTCTAAGCCTTGCTAAGCCTGGAGTGTGATAAGCCTTTCTAAGCCAAGAGGGTGATAAGCCTTTCTAAGCCTCTCTGGGCCTTTCTAAGCCGAGGGGACTATTGGGCGTTAGAGCGGCAAAGCTATAGGATTTTTCACTTTTCACTTTTCCCTTAATTTTTCACTCTTCACTTTTCACTTTTCCCTTAGATTCCATCGCTTCCTCCAGATACTTCACGTAGGCGTTAACGTCTTCGTCGTAGGAGCGGCTGGGGCCTAAGGGTTGGCCATCGACGTTTACGGGCACGTAGAAGGGTTGCGTGTTAGCGCCAAACTTATGGCGTTGTAGGTAGCTCCATTTGTCGCCCACGGTGTTTAGGGTGCGCTGCTGACCATTCTCGGTCACGGTGATGGGCTGTGCCAGCGGCGTCTTGTCGTCAACATACAGCGAGATGAGCACATACTTGTCGTTGAGCAGAGTGGCTACGGTGGGGTCGGTCCATACGGCGGCCTCCATCTTGCGGCAGTTGACACAGCCGAAGCCCGTAAAGTCGATGAGGGCGGGCTTGCCCTCGATACGTGCTGCTGCCATGCCCGCCTCATAGCTGGTGAAGCGAGCGTGCACGCTGCCTTTATGCAGGTTGAAGTCTTGCGTAGAGATGGGCGGTGCGAAGGCGCTGATGGCCTTGAGGGGTGCTCCCCAGAGGCCCGGCACCATATACATGGCGAAGGCCAGCGAGAAGAGGGCGAGGAAGAATTGCGGCACGTTGGTGCGTCGGCCCTCGTCGTCGTGTGGGAAGTGGAACATGCCCAACAGGTAGAGGGCGAGGAGCGAGAACAGCGCTATCCACAAGGCCAAGAAGGTTTCGCGGTCGAGGATGTGCCAGCCGTAGGCCAGGTCGGCCACCGACAGGAACTTCAGCGCGAAGGCCAGCTCGACAAATCCTAATGTAACCTTTACTACGTTCATCCATCCGCCCGACTTGGGTGCCGACTTGAGCAGCGAGGGGAACAGGGCAAAGAGGGTGAAGGGTATGGCCAGCGCTAAGGCGAAGCCAAACATGCCGACGGCGGGCGCCACAATTTCGCCCTGTGTGCTGACGGCCACGAGCAGGAAGCCGATGATGGGACCTGTGCATGAGAACGACACCAGCGTGAGGGTGAAGGCCATGAAGAAAATGCTGATGAGGCCGCTGGTTGACGAGCTGGCCGAATTCATCTTATTGCTCCACGACGAGGGTAGCGTGATGTCGAAGGCGCCAAAGAACGAGGCGGCAAAGAGCACCAGCATGGCACAGAAGATGATGTTGAACACCGCATTGGTGCTCAGGGCGTTGAGCGAGCTGGCACCGAAGATGAGGGTGACGGCCAAGCCCAGCGTGACGTAGATGACAACGATGCTGGCGCCATAGAGCATGGCCGAGCGGATGGCCTTGCGGCGGTCGTCGCTACGCTTGAGGAAGAAGCTCACGGTCATGGGGATGATGGGCCACACGCAGGGGGTGAACAGCGCGAGGAAGCCTCCTAACAGGCCCGCGAGGAAGATATACAGCAACGAATTGCTGACGGGGGTGTCGTAGCCTTTTAGTTGGTCGATGACGGGAGTCCACAGCGCCTGTTGCTCGGCAGGCGTCAGGTTGGCGGCGGCAGCGGTGGCGGCACTGTCGGCGGCGATGTTCGTGGCAGCCACAGTGTTGGTGGCAGCGATCTCGTTGGGCATCACGCCGAAGGCGGGGTCGATGTCGGCCGACGCGTCGGGGCGCGTGGCGTTGGCGTCGTCGGCCTTGGTGGCTTCGGGTTTCGTAGCCTCGTCGGCCTTGCCTCCTACGAAGGCGGGCGCCTTGCCCTTACGACTGAGCGTAACCTCGGCGGGGGGCATACAGGTTTGGTCGCTACATGCACCATATTCAAGGGCACACTCAAGGTGATACTGCTCTTTGGTGAAGCGCACCTTCTGCACGAAGGTGGCGGTGTGCTCAAAGTAGCGCACCGTCATGCCAAACATGTTGTCGTGTTTGTTTATCTCTTTGCCACGCGGGGTGAGCTTGCCCACCAGCTGGATACCATCGGTCTTGGTGGCAGAGAATGATGCCTCGATGGGGCCCGATTGCCCCAGATTGGTAGAATAGACGTGCCATCCATCGTCAATCTTGGCGGTGAACACTATCTCGGCGTCGGCCGTGCCATTGGTCTTCAGCTGTGCCGAGAACTTTACGGGCTCTACCATCTGTGCGTGGCAGAGCACTGCTATGATGAGCAGTAGGAGGGTTGTAGATATCTTTTTCATTTTTCCGTCATATTCAGTGTTTTATCAACAAAGTAGCGGGGGCGACGTTTCACCTCGGTATATATCTTGCCAATGTAGACGCCAGTGATGCCCACGCCCGTGGTGATGACGCCACCGATAAACCACATCGACACTAAGATAGAGGTCCAGCCCGCAATGGTGTTGCCAATGATGTGCTCGTACAGGGCGTAGATGATGATGCCGATGGCCACCAACGTCATGGTGAGGCCCGCAAAGGTGATAAACTTGAGCGGACCCGTAGAGAACGAGGTGATGCCGTCGATAGAGAAGCTGAGCATCTTGCGCAACGGATATTTTGACTCGCCAGCGGTGCGCGCCGTGCGATCATAATAAACAAAGCCTTCGTTGAAGCCCAACTGTCGCACAATGCCACGTAAGAACATGTTGCGCTCGGGATACTGCATGAGGGCCTCGAGGGCGCGGTGCGACATGAGACGGAAGTCGGCATGATTGTATAGCATATTGCGGTCGGCCATCTGCATAACGCGGTAGAAGCCTAAGGCTGTGACGCGCTTAAACCAGGTGTCGGTTTTGCGCTCTTTGCGCACACCATACACAATGTCGGTGCCCTGAAGCCACTGCTCGGTCATGCTGAGAATGGTGTCGGGGTTGTCTTGCAGGTCGGCATCTATCGACACGGCAGCGTCGCACAGCGGCAGCGCCTGTTCCATGCCCGCCCACAGCGCGTTTTGGTGCCCTACGTTGTGTGCCAACTTCAGGCCTGCCACGAAGGCGTAACGTGCGGCAGCCTCGCTGATGAGGCGCCAGGTGGCATCGCGGCTGCCATCGTCGACCAGCAGCAGGGTGGTGCTGACGTGGTGCGTTTCGTTCAACTGTTCAACCAGTGTGGTGAGGCGTTGTAGTGTCCAGGGCAGCACCTCTTCCTCGTTATAACAAGGAATGATGATAAAAAGGCGTTTGTTCATATTGTGCAATGTGCTATAGGGTTAAGTGTGGGTTATGAGGTAAAATTTTTTCGTACAGGATACCATGCGGCCACCCATCCCACCACGAGCACGGTGACGAGCACAATAAACACGTCGCCATAATGCACGCTCACAGGGTAGGCGTTGACCACGAAGGTGCCGCTGCTCTCGCCCATCGATACCAGTCCGAACTGCTGTTGCAGCCAGCATAGCAACAGGCCCAGCAAGATGCCTATGACGGCACCAATGGCCGATATCATGCGGCCCTCGAACAAGAAGATGCGGGCTATGGTGCGGTTAGAGGCACCCAGGTTGCGCAGGGTTTGTATGTCGGCCTTCTTGTCGATGATAAGCATTGACAACGACCCGATGATGTTGAAGCACGCCACCATGAGGATAAAGGTGAGGAAGAGGTAAGCCAGCACCTTTTCTATCTGCATGATGCGGAAGGTGTCGGCCTGTTGCTCAAAGCGGTCGAGCACGCGGAAACGGCCGTCGGCCACCTCTTGCATACGACGTTTCACGGCGTCGAGGTCGGCGCCGGGCTTCAGTTTCAGCTTCAGCGATGTTACCATGCCTTGCATCTGGAAGATGCGGCGGGCAAAGCCTATCGAGGTGATGAGGTAGTCGCGGTCATACTTGGCCTGATTGACCGAGAACACCACGCCCGGCGAGATGAGCGAGTCGGCCACAAAGCCATCGGCCTCGCTGGCCATATCCATGAGCTGACCCTCGCGCTGCGGAGCAAAGATGGTGAGAAAGCCATCCCACTGTGCACCGAGGTCGAGGGTTTGGGCCAAGCGTATGCCAGGCACGCCATACTGTAGGTTGGCGGCCTGTAGGCAAAACTCGCCCTGCCCATATAAAATGCTGTTGATATGGGTGAGCTGTGCAAAATTGTCGTCTACGCCCATCACATATACCATGGCCTGTCGGCCGTTATAGTAGGCCAGAGCTTGGTCGGCCACACACTCGGTGGCCACCAGCACCTCGGGCATGGCCTTGATGGTGGTGAGGGCGGGGTCATCGGCAGGTGCCGACTTGCCACGGGTGGGCAGTACCTCTATCTGTGGGTCGAAATTGGTGAAGAACGACGCCACGAGGTCGTGAAAGCCGTTGAACACGCTGAGCACAATGACCAGCGCCATGGTGGCCACGGCCACGCCCACCATTGAGATGGCAGATATGATGTTGATGGCGTTGGTGCTCTTCTTCGAGAACAGGTAGCGGCGTGCTATGAAGAAAGGAAAATTCATGCTCACTGTAAGTGTTGTTTGTTGTGCAAGATGTTTTCCGTTGCGGGGTTATTTCTTCAGCAGGTTGTCGATGCGTTCGATATAGTCGAGCGAGTCGTCGATGAAGAAACGCAGCTCGGGAATGATGCGCAACTGGTTGTGCACGCGGGTGCCCAACTCGTAACGTATGGTTTTCTCGCTGGCGTTGATGTTTTTCATCAACTCGTCGCCACGCTCTGAAGGGAAGATGCTGAGGTAGGCGGTGCAGATGCTGAGGTCGGGCGAGACGCGACACTTGGTAACGCTCACCATAACGCCGTGCATCATACGGGTTTGTTGCTGGAATATTAAGCTTAGCTCTTTCTGAAGCAAGCGAGCTATGCGGTTTTGTCTTGTTTCTTGCATGTTGTTTATTGTTTTTATTGTTTTTATTGTTTTTATTGTTGATAAGCCTGCATAGGCCTTTCTAAGCCTTTCTAAGCCTTTGGTGACTAAGCCTTTCCTCTTATTGTTTCCATCGCCACAACTTCACCAAGATTTTTCCTACGGGCGATGCCACGCGGGTGAGCGAATTGAAGTGGATGTTCTTGCCCAGCACAATGAGGATAACGGCGGCTAAGATAAGCACAATGCCGATGATGAGGCGCACGGTGAGCAGTTCGCCAAAGAGCGCCACGCTGATAACCACGGCGGTGACGGGCTCGAGGGCTCCGATGATGGCGGTGGGCGTAGAGCCGATGTCGTGCACGGCTACCACCATGAGCACCAGCGACATAACGGTGGGCAGCAAGCCTAACATAAAGGCTAAGCCCCACTGCTGAGGGGTGTGCAGCATCTGCAGCTGTGTGGCCGGCTGGAACAGCGAGGTTACCATAACGGTGAGGGCGGCAAAGATGAGCACGTATAGGGTGAGCTTGATGCTCGACATGCGCAACGGCGACTTGTTGACGATGATGATATACAACGCATAGGTGAGCGACGACACCATAACCAAGGCCACACCATTGGTGTTGAGCACGCTGCCATCGTCGCCACGATATAGCAGGGCAATGCCTACCAGCGACAGGGCAATGCTAACCACCGTGGCCACGGTGATGCGCTCGTGAAAGCACACGGCCATGATGATGGCTACCATGACGGGATAGACGAAGAGCAACGTTGAGGCGATGCCTGCACTAATGAGGTAGAAGCTGAAGAACAGCGACAACGACGACGAGGCAAACAGTATGCCCAGGCCGGCTAACATCATCAGCTCGCGACCACTAACGGCGAAACTCTTGCGCTGCACCAACATAAGCACGGCCAGCATGAGCACGGCGGTGGTGAAGCGATAAAACAATACCGAACAGGCGTTGATGCCGTCGGCGTAGAGGGGCAGCGCCCCTAAGGGGTTTGTGCCGTAGCACACAGCGGCGATGATGCCGCAGAGGGTTCCTCTTAATTTTGCGTTCATTACTTTTTTAAAGGTGACTAAGCCTTACTGGGCCTTTCTAAGCCTGGGGGACTGAGCCTTTCTAAGCCTTACTATGCCTTTCTAAGCCTGGGGACTGAGGCTTACTATGCACTTCTAAGCCTTTTTGTATCTTTTCACTCGTTCGTCGTCAATCATACCTTTCCAGTTGAGGCCGTAGGCGAAGGGCAGACCATCTTTGGTGATAATCTTTACGCCCGACTGTGGCGCGTAGCCCAGCACTACTTACAATTCGACGTGTGTTACGTTTATCTTTTCGTGCAAGAATATCTGTGCACTTTCGGCAAAGCGGTCTTCGCTCTCGGTGGTGAGATAGTGGCATTGGCCGCCACGCGTGATACTGGCCTCGATGTCGGGGTGGCGCTGTAGGTAGCTGTTGAGGCTATTGGCCACATAGGTGCCTTGCGGCATGACACGCACGCCGTCGGGCACGTTTCGCACAATGCTGTTCATGAGCAGCGGATAGTGGGTGCAGCCGAGGATGATGGTGTCGATGAGAGGGTCGCGGCGCATGAGCTGGTCGATGCGCTTCTTTACAAAATAGTCGGCGCCGGGGCTGTCGGCCTCGTTGGCCTCGACAATGGCGGCCCACAGGGGGCACGGCTGGCCCGTAACCTTAATGTCGGGGAAGAGCTTGCCTATCTCCATGTCGTAGCTGTTTGAGCGGATGGTGCCCTCGGTGGCCAGGATGCCCACATGGCGCGAGTGGGTGAGCTGGCCAATGCTCTCGGCCGTGGGGCGGATGATGCCTAACACACGGCGCGATGGGTCCCAGCTGGGCAGGTCGCGCTGCTGTATGCTGCGCAACGCCTTGGCCGACGCGGTGTTGCACCCAATAACCACGAGGTGGCAACCCATCTCGAAGAGCTTGAGCACTGCCTGACGCGTAAACTGATATACCACCTCGAAGGAACGCGAGCCGTAAGGAGCGCGGGCGTTGTCGCCGAGGTATAGATAGTCGTATTGCGGCAAGAGCTGGCGTATGCCGTGCAGGATGGTGAGTCCGCCGTAGCCAGAGTCGAAGACGCCGATGGGGCCTGGTGCTTGTGGTAATGTCATGGTGCTATTTTTTTTACTTTATCTACGCTTTTTTAGTAGGTCGATAAGGGTGTCGGTAATGTCGACACTCATGGCGGGGTTGACGAAGGGGCAAGCGTCGGAGTCAGCGTTCAGCACGAAAGCCAACTGCATGTCTTTTGCCACCTGCTGCAATAGTTCGTTTATCTGCTCGCGCAAGGGAGCCATAGCGTCGGCTTCGGCCTGAGCCAACAGTCGGCGTGCTTCGGCCTTGAAGGCGATGTTTTTCTCCATCATGTCTTGCAGCTCGGCCTGACGCTTGTGAAGGATAGAGGGCACGAGGTCGCGCTGCTGGTCGAGGAAGTTCTCATACTTGGTGTTGAAATCGTCTTCAGAGCGCTTCATCTCGCGGTCGTATTTCTGACGCAGTGTGGCGAGCGAGCGCTGTGCCATAGCATATTCGGGCATGGCGTGTAGCACCGAGTCGGCGTTAACATATCCGTAGCGGAACACGAAGGTTTGTGCCGTGGTGCGGGTGCTCTGTGCCTCATCGGTAGTGCTGTGTGCGGCAGCGTTCTTGTTGGCAGCGTTAGCGTTCAGTGTGTTGACCATTTGCTGCAACGTCTCGGTTTGTGCTGTCATGGGCAGCGTGCCAGCCACGAGGGCCAACAGCATGAGTATGTTTTTTTTCATGATGCGTAGGGGTTTTGTGGGTTATTATACAAAAACGTGCCGGAGGGCGCTGGGCTCTTCGGCACGTTATATGT